>CAYLKT010000030.1:0-9453 GCA_964384305.1 uncultured Thermoplasmatales archaeon
GATGAGGGAAAAAGATTACTTAGAATAGATAACCTAACAAGAAAAAATGCAGGTGCTGGCCTTGGCGACAGGGTAAAAATTAGGCGTGCTGAAATAAAAGAGGCAAAGGAAATTTCGCTTGCCCCTTTAATCTCAAAAGGCCAACAAATACAATTTGGAAGCGGGATTGAAGTTTTAATTAAAAAGGGTCTTTTGAAACGGCCACTTGCAAAGGGAGATAATGTAATTGTTCCGGGCATTGCATTATTCGGCAGTGCTCTTCCATTTGCGATAATAAATACTAACCCAAGTGGTATAGTTTCGATAACAGAAAATACATTGATAAAAGTGAAGGAAGAAGCTGCAAAGGAAGTTGAACCAGAAGGGCCAAAGGTATCCTACGAGGATATCGGGGGGCTTCGTGATGAAATACTAAAGGTTCGTGAAATGATTGAGTTGCCCCTAAAGCACCCTGAACTTTTTGATAGGTTGGGCATTGATCCTCCAAAAGGGGTTCTGTTATATGGCCCGCCAGGTACTGGAAAAACACTTATTGCAAAAGCAGTTGCAAATGAATCGGGAGCAAATTTCATTACAATCAATGGTCCAGAGCTAATGAGTAAATTTTATGGGCAGAGTGAAGAAAACTTTAGGAAAAAGTTTGAAGAAGCTGAAAAAAATGCGCCGAGTATCATTTTCATTGACGAAATAGATGCGATTGCTGGGAAAAGAAGTGAAACACATGGAGAAGTCGAAAAAAGAGTTGTTTCCCAATTATTAACTTTAATGGACGGTTTAAAAGGCCGCGGCAAAGTAATTGTTATAGGTGCCACAAACATACCGGACGTATTAGATCCTGCTCTGCGAAGACCTGGAAGGTTTGACCGCGAAATTCGCATAAACGCCCCGGATAGAGATGGTAGAAAAGAAATCCTTCAAATTCATACTCGTGGAATGCCAAAGGGAAAAAACGTTAAGTTAGATAATCTAGCAGATATTACCTATGGCTATGTCGGTGCTGACCTCATGGCTCTTGCAAGAGAAGCAGCGATGAACGCCCTTCGCAAGCGTCTCCCAGAGATTGACCTTGAAAAACCTATTCCGGTTGATGTTTTAGAAAAAATGGAAGTGACAATGGACGATTTCAAGAACGCCTATCGCGGTATCGAACCATCGGCAATGCGAGAGTTTTTAATCGAAGTGCCAAAAGTTTCTTGGGACGACGTAGGCGGGCTTGAAGAGGTTAAACAACAATTACAAGAGGCTGTCGAATGGCCGCTTACAAAACCCGAGGTTTTCGAGAGAATGGGCATTAAGCCGCCAAGAGGGGTTCTGTTGTACGGGGCACCGGGTACCGGAAAGACTTTGCTTGCAAAAGCAGTTGCCCATGAGGCAAAGGCCAATTTCATCTCTATAAAAGGACCAGAGGTTATGAGTAAATGGGTCGGCGAATCGGAAAAAGCGGTACGCGAGCTTTTCAAAAAGGCAAGGCAAGTCGCACCTACAATAGTATTTCTTGATGAGCTTGATTCCATCGCTCCGATGCGAGGGACGAGCACTGGATCTCATGTAACGGACAGTGTTGTAAATCAACTTCTAACTAGTATTGACGGGCTTGAAAGCATGGAAGGTGTTGTCGTGCTTGGCGCGACGAACAGACCTGACATCATCGACCAAGGGTTGTTGAGACCCGGGCGATTTGATAGGCTAGTCCTAATCGAGGCCCCTGACCGAAAAGCAAGGCTAAAAATATTTAAGATCCATACAAAGGGAATGCCCCTTGCAAAAGATGTAGATTTAAAAGATTTAGCAAAAAGTTGCGAAAACTATTCAGGTGCAGACATTGAAGCATTGTGCAGAGAAGCCGCAATGACGGCTGTTAGGGAGAATGAAAAAACAAAAACGGTCACAAAAGCACATTTTAACAAAGCATTGAACGACGTCCGTGCATCGATCACACCAGATATTATTAAATTTTACAACAAAATCTCTGAAACATTAGGTAGTGGAATTGCCAAAAAAGATAAAAGCGACAAAGATATTCAATATATGTAGATAAATAAAAATATGGAGGGTAAAAATATGAAGGTAACAGAAGATGAGCTAAGAGGCAAAACGGTGATGAGCGAAGAGGGGCTTTATCTTGGTGTCATGAGAAATTCGGTAGTCGACAGCAAAACTGGGGTGTTGCTTGATATTTTAATCGAGCCATCAGAAGATGTTGACCCAAGGTTATATCATTTAGACAATTCAGGTCATCTTGTATTTCCGTTCAATTCAATAAAATCAGTAAAAGATGTGATAATAATAGGTGGGCAATAAACCCACTTTAAAAATTTCTTTTTTTTAACATAAAGGTAACATATGACACTACTTGTTGGGAACCATAATAATAAATCCTAGTTTGTGAAATGTTTTATAAAGAAATAACTGATCAACGCTGCTATTTGTTAGGCTGATGGTGAGATGAAAAAGATATTGATTGTAATCATTTTATCAACTATGATAAGCATTCTTTCCAATTGTGCAACTGCTGATGAAGAGTTAAAAGAATTAAAAATAACTGCACCTTTGGATGTAAATGAAGGTGACTGTCGTTTAATATTAGTTACAGATAATGAAACGGGTGATGGTGTTGAAGGCGCTAACATATCTATTGACACCATGTCTAATTTTGAAATAGCATCTACAGATGCAGACGGTAAATGTAACTTTTGTGGTTTCGTTGTTGAAAATACTACAACCTATACAATAACCGTTTGCGAAATGCCTTGCAAGGAATTAACCAATTGACACATGCCAAAAGGAGGTGAAAGAAATACATGGGCAACCCCTTTGTTTCGTGTGGAACTAACAAATATGTGAGTGTTATTTTTTGTTAAAAAATAATAGACGTGAGTATATCCATATAGTTATGAAATTTGTAGTATTTGAATAGTTTCATTTTTAAAAATATAGAAGTATATGAATTAAATTGAATGCTCTATCTGTTGTACTGTTCTCCACCGGAAATAGGGGCCCTTCCCTATTCGCAATTTTACAGATATAAACCACAAATAAAATTATACATAAATTTTAATACGCCATGTCTGTTACAATGAATATAAGGGGGAGCTACATACGGTAAAAAATACGGTAAGCAGTGACATATTTGGTAAACTCTTAAAATCCAACAGCATCTTCATAAATAGAGAAGCAGTAAGGCCAGCCTATACGCCAGAAGTACTTCCTCACAGAGAAGAAGAAATCAACGATCTTGCATCTATATTAGTCCCAGCACTTAGAGACGAAGCGCCGTCTAATGTTTTTATTTATGGCAAGACTGGGACAGGAAAAACAGCCGTAACGAGGTTTGTCGGAAAAGAACTCGTGAAAAAAGGGAAAGAAACAGGAAAAACAGTTAATTTTGTCTACATAAATTGTGAAGTGGTCGATACACAATACCGCCTACTACAGAATATCACGAACCATCTTATTGATGATTGGTCAGAGCGCATCCCGTTTACTGGTTGGCCAACGGACGAAGTGTATGCGAAATTAAAATATATGGTGGAGAAACGGGGCGGGGTTGTAGTTATCATTCTTGATGAGGTTGACAAACTCAAAGGCGATGAAGCTCTCTACAATCTATCAAGAATAAATTCAGAACTAAAAAATGCGAAAATTTCTATCGTCGGGCTTTCAAACGACCTTAAATTTACGGAATTTCTTGATCCCCGTGTAAAGTCAAGTCTCGGCGAAGAAAACATGATTTTTCCTCCGTACGACGCAGGAGAATTACAGGACATATTGAACCAACGCACACAGATAGCACTAAAAGAAAATTCAGTCGACCCAGATGTAGTGCCATTATGTGCAGCACTCGCCGCACAGGAACACGGCGACGCAAGAAGGGCGCTAGATCTTTTGAGAATGTCTGCCGAGCTCGCCGAAAGAGACAAATCACTTAGAATTACTAAGAGGCATGTAAGGCTCGCTCAAAATAAAATTGAGGTGGATAGGGTCATAGAGGTTGTTCGCACGCTTCCAACCCAGTCAAAACTTATTCTCCTTGCGATTATTTTGCAAGACAAACAAAACAGAAAGGCCGGAGTTGCCGGAGCAATCATCACTGGAGAAGTCTATGAGATTTACAAAGATCTTTGTAAAAAAACAAGGTCTGATTCACTAACTCAGAGGCGCGTTGCCGATTTAATTTCCGAATTAGACATGCTAGGAATTATTACAGCCAGAGTTATTTCCAAGGGGCGATACGGGCGTACCCGTGAAATAAAGATGTCATCATCCACAGACGACATAACAAAAATTCTGGAAGAGGATGATGTGTTCAAAGAGCTTACAAACTATAGAATAAAGTCCCAAGCCAGGCTAATGTAAAAAATAAATGCTCTTCTTTTCAATTTTTAGAAGGTATGTCAAAAATATATGTGGTGGGGGAATCAGGCGAAGTTACCTATTCTTGCATGTTTTGCATGCCTTTGTAAATCGTATTTGGTTCCCCTCAGACCCAAACACTAATTTCGAGGAATCGGATTAATGGAAGACCCATCCTTTACCCTAACCTGGTCCACCAAACTCCCCCATGTTTGTAATATAATTTATGTAAATAAAGTTTTACAATTTTTGAAGATTGAGCGATCAAAATCCAAGTACCGCAAGAATGCTTGCAATATATGCCGCCCCCTTCAAGTATGAAAATAAAAGCCCAACAATGACTGGCTGGTGGACTAGATATATAATCAGGGATTTTTGTCCTGCAATGGAAAGAATTTTTATAATCTTGCAATCAAATTTTTTCAAAAATTTAGGAACGCTAAACTTTCTGTTCTCCCCATTATAAAATATATTTCCCAGTCCGACACCAATCAAACTCACTCCAAACCAAGGCATTATTGGAAAATAGTCAATTGTATATTCAAACACATTTGGCTGGTGGAACCCCAATATTAATTGAAATATAGATGGGTTTTCTACCACAAAAATATTGCCGGCAAGCAAACAGAACATAACAATAACCATACCTGTTAGCACATTGTACGTTCTAAGTCTAAGGAAGACAATGCTTAAAATAATCCCCAATCCAATACAGTGCAGTATGCCAAAAACAATGGGCCGTTCTGGAATAAGAATTAAACTTGCTATTGTTAGGAGCATCCCTAGAGCAAACACCCATGCCCCTCTTTTTAACAAACGAAACCATAATTTTTTGCCCAATCCCTCTTTATTTTTTCCATAATTTACTGAGAGACAAATTCCTACCAGAAGCAAAAACATTGATGGTATGACAAATTGGAAGTGGTACAACCCTCTATTTAGAGGACACACTCCATAATAATTAAGATCCCACATAACATGAAGAAAAACCATTCCTATTATTGCAAAACCGCGCAATACATCAAGTTCTATGAAACGATCTGTTTCTGGCTGGTGCACCCTCATCTATCTCCGTTATTGCTCTCATTATTAATGACTTTTTCTCTTTTGCAGTTCTATAACGCCAACTCTCCCTTTCTAAGGGCTTCTACTGGGGAAAGCATTGCCGCCTTTTTTGCAGGGATTGCAGCAGCAATAACAGACAATACAATGGGAAGGGCAAGTGCGATTAAAATCGTAAGCCAGTTTAACATAAAGCCGATTTTTAACTGGGTTCCTGCAATGAATTCCACACTAATACCATACCAATTTACAATATTCATGACAAGTATTGATAGTATTATGCCAAGAAGCCCTGCGATAAAGCCAATAATCAGACCCTGGTAGAGAAATATTTTAAAGATCATTCTATCCCTGGCACCAAATGCTTTTAAAGACCCTATCTCTCTTGTTTTCCTCATTATAATCGAGTCCATGACATATTTTATGGCAGCACCACATAAAAATAAAGTCACAGCCATGCTTCCCCAAAGCATTATTGTAACAACATCTTGCATAGAACCTGCAATATAAACAAGAAAGTCATGCCAACTAAATACCTGATGGTGCGGAACCACATCACCAACAACGTTTTTTACCTCCTCAGAATATCCTACAGGATTCAATCGATGGAGCGGTTCAGTTGCCTTTACAATCACAGCGTCGCCCCTATTTTCATCAATTTCTATCGGGTTGTATCCTCTAAACGTTCCAACGCCAGGTATATACAAATCTTTTCCAGAAACTTCCCCATATCTTTTAACCTCTCGTAGAGAGTCAGCATGCATAAACCACATCATTGCATCAAGTGTTGGCGTTCCGCTTTCATAAAGCCCGATAACCTCGACATTTATAGACGCATAGCTTGTTTCTTTCCCGCACACACTCAAAGTAAGACCAAATGTCTTTCCTACATCAATTGAAGGATGAATTTTTGGGATTGTCGCACCAACGATTATTGGATATGGCTCCTCGTCGACAAATAATCTCTCTCCAGAGCCATATGTAAAATCAGGCAAATCTTTTGGTCCACTTATTTCTATGTATAATGGTGTGTGCCCTCTAAGGATGGGGTCATCATCTTCAAAAAACCGTCCTTTAACAATCTTACTTCTTATGTCTGATATTTCGTCGTCTTTTTCAGGGTCAATTCCTTGGATGGTACAAGCATCTACTGCCTCCCCCTCAATACCTAAGCCATAGGTGCCTTGCGCAGTCACACGGATGGTGGTGGCATAGCCAGGCAGTTCTTTTTCAATTTTTTTTGCGATACTGCCTGCGTTAGCAAGTTCTATTTCGGTTCCATAAATGTCCCTTATGTTACAACTTTCATCGACAATTATTGCGTCTGATGTGACAATTTTTGTAGTGTCATCTACAACCTGCATCATATAATTCAAATAAGCATTTTCAAGCATGAAAGAAGTCATAGTCAGGGCAATGACAATTATTATTATGGCATATATCTTCTTATGATCTTTGAATTCCCTGATTGCAAGTCTGAGGCTTACCTTCATTACTATTCAACTCCCGTAGTTTTACTAAGTTTTTTTACAACCTTGTCAAAATCTCTCGAGTTGCCTTTTGTGTCTCCTACGGTCTTTCCATCCTTGAGTACAAGCGTTCTCTTTCCATAGCTTGCAATATCCATATCATGTGATACAAAAACAGTTGTTACACCACGTTTTTTATTCATCTTCAACAGAAGTTCCATTATTTCTCTACTGCTTTCTGAATCAAGTGCCCCCGTAGGTTCATCAGCAAGGATGAGCACTGGTCTATTAATAAGAGCGCGGGCGATTGCGACCCTTTGGGCTTCTCCACCAGATAGATGAATTCCCTTATGGTCAGAGCGGTGGGCAATGCCCACGTCTTTTAGAAGAGTTGCAGCTCCCTTTTTAAGTTCTTCTTCATCCTTTTCCATAATTTGTCCAGGAAGAATTACATTTTCAAGAACTGTAAACCTTGGTATAATGTTATAATTTTGAAAGACAAAACCCAATTTTTCGCCTCTGAATAATGAGATGTCTTTTCCAGAAAGTTTTGACGTGTCTTTTCCATCAATATATATCGTTCCAGATGTTGGACGGTCAAGAAGTCCCATGCAATGAAGGAGTGTTGATTTTCCACACCCTGAAGGTCCAACTATGGAAACCAGTTCTCCAGGAAATATTTTCAAAGATATGTCGTTTAACGCCTTTACCTCTGTCCCATATCCTTTATAATCTTTACAGATTCTTTCTAGTTGTATTATGGGTTGTTTTTTTACAGGCATGCTGGTTCTAGTTAAAAAACAAGAAACTAATATAAATAATTGCTGCTTAATATATTTTTTAATTTATTTATAAAGGTTTGTTAAAAGAAGAGAAACAAAAAGAAAAAAAGGAAGAGGGAATAGTTAGATTACCCAACATAATGAGACATTTCCCCATCATCATTTTTTTTCTCATTTTCAATAGCATTTAAAACATCAATTGCAAGAATTGCATGCAGTGGGACAATTCTTGTTTTACCTGCCATTTCGCTGTGTTTATGATTAAGTTCCATTAAGAGGCCTGTTTCGTCAATACCTATTGACATGTAACCTTTGAAAATCCCTTCTGTTTCAAGAAACTGATCTCTCCCGCCAATCGAATATATCTTATATTGAGACCCTTCTGTTAATTCCACCTTATCCTTATCTTTACTCATTCAATGCCCTTCCCTTCTTTCTCAATTAGTTTTTGCAAGTGCTCTACAGTTCTTCCATAATTTTCAATTGCAACTTTAAGATGAGCTTCGACAAAGTTCCATGCTTTTTGAATGTTTCCATATCTCAAGCGATATGCCTTTTTGTTTTGTCGAGTATTTTCATCAAAAATTTGAATTTCTTCTAATATATCAAACCCCTTGAGTTTGTTAAGATGTCTGTATACTGTAGGTTTTGATGTTTTAAGTTCTGCAGATATTTCATCGACATACCATGCTTTGCCGGGGTGTTTCAAGAAAAAATCTGCAAATAATCTATATGGTATATCGGGGTCTGCACCTTTTGATAGATAACCAATTTGTTCAAAAAATTTCTTTGCAACGGCATCAAGATCCTCTTCACCAATTAAGGGGATATTGCTGACTACTTTCATTTCAAATTCCATAAAAAACCTCGGTTGGAAATGTGATAACTGATTTATAACCTTTGTTTAACAAAGGAAAGCATAAGTGGTTAGTTAATATCGAAGATGCCTTAATCACAAAATCGGCAGATATTTATCTGTTTCCCATTTAGTAACCTGCATTCGGTACTCGTTCCATTGCCTATGTTTTACATGTAAAAAGTTATCGAAAATATGTTCGCCCAGCGTTTCTTTTAACAAATCACTATCTTCCATAAGGGAAAGTGCATGACCAAGGCTTTCAGGCAACTGCTTAATATCATATCTCTCCCTATCCTTTGCAGATAAAGCATAAATGTTTTTTTCAACGGGGGCGGGGGGTTCAATTTCCTCTTCAATTCCCTTTAAACCTGCAGCAAGCATTACAGCAAATTGTAGATATGGATTGCCGGAGAGATCGGGGCTTCTCAATTCACATCTAGTGCCATTGTCTCGCCCTGTAGGAATACGTATTAATGCACTACGATTCCTGTTTGCCCATGAAATATATGTTGGAGCTTCGTATCCTGGGACAAGCCTTTTGTAAGAGTTTACAGTTGGGTTTAGCACAGCTGTAATTTCTTTTATGTATTTTAACAAACCCGCTATAAACTGTTGCGCCAAGGCGCTTAGACGATCTTTATTCTTCGGATCATAAAAGGCATTTCCCCCATCTGTTGTAAAAAGAGACAAATGTGTATGCATACCTGAACCGCTCAAACCAAATATTGGTTTAGGCATAAATGACGCATGAAGGTCATGTTTGTTTGCGATTACCTTAGTAACATATTTTAATGTAACCACTCTGTCAGCAGTAGTAACAGCATCTGCATACCGAAAGTTTATTTCATGTTGACCATCTGAAACCTCATGATGCGAGGTATATGTTTTTATACCAAAACCATCTAAAGCAATGGAAATATCTGCACGC
>CAYLKT010000031.1:0-1852 GCA_964384305.1 uncultured Thermoplasmatales archaeon
GGGTTAAGTATTGTTTCGTTTTCACCAGTAATTTCAATTTCAAGTTCTTTACTGGTTTTTTTGATTGTTTTCAAATCCATTTCTATCAACTTCCAAAATCATAACTATTATTCTTAAAGTTTATTCAAATCATAATTTCCATAATCACTTGCAGTGGTTCTATTTTCTTTATTTCCACAGGCCTTGCACTCAAGAAAATTCCCGTTTCTTGTCAAAGGCTGTCTACATTTACTGCAAAGTGAGCATATTGCCCCAAGATCGTTATCCTTTGTAGAAAGTTGCAGACTTGGCTTGGCTTGTGTTACTTTCGCTCTGATTATATCGCCTGCACAAAATTCTGTTGATGGGTCTTTTGTGTATCCATCCGATATTTCAGAAACACGTAGAGTTCCATTGGTATCTCCAGATATTGCCCTTTTTTTACCAGTAATATGTATTACTTCTGCGATAATCATGTTGGATCTTACTGAATTGATTTTTGCAAGCACAATGTCTCCCCTTTTGACTTCAACAGGGGTGCTTGTTAATGGTTGTACAGTTGCCATTCTGTGTTTTTCATCAACAACATACGTTCCAAGTCTTGCAGATATTATAATGCCTTCTTCTTCAAATGTGCCATCTCCAGGCAATAGTTCTTCTGATGTGGACACTTGATCGCCAGGCAATACAATTTTATTATCAGTCATTATTTCACCATAGTAATGTGGATTTAGGCAATGTCCTGCCTATTTTAAAGGTTATGGTGCAAAAAACTTGGAATTATAGGGTTTGGATGAAAAACGGGATGTAAAAAGAGTTATAAATACCATACCTATTTCGATTTTTCTATCAATAGAAATGCTAGGTGTAAAAAATGGCACGAAAACCAGGCAGTATGTACAGATACATAAGAGGAATGCCGACCACAAGACGCAAGTATATTGGTGGCATACCAAATTCGCGTATCACACAGTTTGTACTAGGAAACAAAACTGCAGAATTTCCAATAACACTTTCGCTTATTGCAAACGAAAAATGCCAAATTATGCACAATGCTTTAGAAGCTGCGCGTATAACCGTAAACAGGACAATGGAACAAAAAGTGGGGCAAACAAACTACCGTGTAACAGTTAGGTCATACCCACATGTTGTTGTACGAGAAAACAAACAAGCTACCGGGGCAGGAGCAGACCGTGTTTCTCAAGGTATGAGGTCTGCATATGGAAAAAATGTAGGAACTGCCGCAAGAGTAAACTCTGGCCAAATAGTAATTACAGTTGAGACATTTGAACAAAACATTGCTCATGCTAAAGCAGCTCTAAGAAAAGCAGGAATAAAACTTCCTCCGCCTTGCAGTGTAAAAATTGGAGCATAAATTACCATTTTTTTAGAATAACGCTCGTATATTTGGCACTATAATTGGTGCTAAAATAAGCATCAAAATGAATAGAGAGAGTACTGTTGAAACGTTCGTAATTATTTTTTCTCGTCGTTCCTTGGAAATACTTGTTTTTAGTTTTTTCAATATAATGTCGACTAGATCTCCAAACATGTATCCCCCGTCAAGAGGGATCATTGGAAGAACGTTAAACATTGCAACCATAAGATTAAACCAGAATATCCAATAAAAAATATTTACAACTATCCAAAATGTATCTTGTGGCAAACCATTTACCACATAGAAATCCGAAAACGGCTCATTTAATGCACTGTACCCATCCATTAAGCCAAACATCGGCATTCCAATATAATAGATAAAGCCAAAAGGAAAATAAGAAAATGGGTTCTTCAATATATTTATATCCGACTTAAATTGAGTTGTTGCACTTACTCCCAGATATCCTTTTCCACGGTATTTTTCAATTAGTTTTGC
>CAYLKT010000031.1:1952-9440 GCA_964384305.1 uncultured Thermoplasmatales archaeon
TTGTTGCACTTACTCCCAGATATCCTTTTCCACGGTATTTTTCAATTAGTTTTGCGTAAGTGGAATTAACCTCTCCAAATTCTTCTTCAATGGCATTGTAATATATTTGATATTTATTGGTAAGTTTTACGTTTCCAGTATAGATTTCTGTTCTGGACACATATGTTATTTCCACTGTTTGGTTGACACTTGTATCGTCTAATGCTTTTTCAAAAGTAGCAATATCCGTTACTTCTGATCCATTAATTGAAGTTATAATCATGCCTTGTTCTAATCCCAATTCTTCAGCGGGCATTCCTTCTCCAACTGAAAAAACCCCTACCCCATCTGCTGCAGGTTGGACACAGGAAAATATCATAATCGAGCAAATAGCTAGACATATAAATGCAACAGCTAAATTTGCAGTAGGGCCTGCTGCAAAAACTCTCATACGTTTCTTATTGCTAGCCTTTTTAAGTTTTTCTTCATCAGGTTCACAAAATGCACCTATAGGAATTATAAAGTATAAAATGCCTAGAGATTTTACCTTTAATTTTTGAGCGCTAGTCAAAATTCCATGTGAAAATTCATGGACCACCAGTGCAATTACAAATGCAATAATTCCATACCCTAAAGGTATTATTGGATTTAAACCAGGAAGGCCCAATGCGATTTCTGGATGAGATGATACAATTGTATCTTCTTGTTGAATCGCTATCGGAAATGTTGAGATTAAAAGTAAAAGCATTAGAATCATCAAGATAAAACATGCAACTATTCCAACATTTGCATATGCCAACCAGAATTTTTTCTTTTTTGACACCCGATTTATGAAATTCTTACCCTTATTTGTTCTCCACATCAAAGCAGGACCATAAAAAGACAGATTATGCTTCTTCATAAGACCTGATTTATAAAGAATGATCATAGCTAACGTATAAATTCCAAGAATAGCAAGAAAAATTAACAATCCTTCTCCAAATGTCATGGTCGGTGGGTGGAATATATAGTTCTTTATTAAAGTACCTAAAAAGGTCAAAGGAAATGCACATTAGAATTGTTTTTTTGGATGTTATTTATGAGATAATTGCACCACTCAAGTTTTTTAAGTTTGATTTTTTTGTCTTTGTTTCTTCCAAAAGAATATTTGCCAATTTCCCCGTTAAAATCAAAACCTGCTAGGTATATATTGTTTGCACTAAAGTGATCTGCCAGAAAAATCGCTCGATCTCCGTCAGTAAACCCTCCAAAATTGTAAAGATTTTTGAATGGTTGCGGATTTGTCTGTGTAGTTCCAATAACCGTTCCTTTAAATTTTTGAACGTATTTTTTAAGTTTGTCAATATTGTTTCCATGTGCATGTATTACAACAAGACTCCCCTTAGAATTTGCAACTATTTGATCAGAAACCTTTCCATCTAAATCTGTGACAATTATATCTGGCAACAAATCACTTTCCAAAAGAGCAGATGTTGCCCCATCGGCAGCGATTATAATCTTATTTTCAAGAAATATTTTGTGATGACTTATTGCTTTTTTTAGACTTGGACCTGCACCAAAAATAACAACATTGCTATTTTTAATGGTGTTCTCCAAAGAGTCTATGGTATTTGAGTAGACATTCATAAGTCGATCAAGCAAAACCGCTGCTTTTTCATCACATTCATTTGAAAAATCAAAATCTTTTAGAATTTTAAAATATAACGGTTCCCATCTGACGTAATCCATGTTTCTAGGTTTTCTCTACAATTTTTTTCGTTTGTTCCTCAATTTCCTCTCTCTTTTTTTCCAAGTCATGCATATCTTTTATGAAGTGATTTGTTACAAGACCTATTATACCAATCATGATGCCTATAAATGCATAACCTACAAATGGTAAGAGGAAAAATGGAGTAACATCAAATCTTTCTGGCCAGTCAACAAGAGCCTCGCTCGATGCATTGAAGACGGAATAGAAAATAAATCCAAACGACAATATAGAAAATGGAGCTATCCAATATCTAAAAGGACTTTTTCTATCTTTAACGTAAGTATCTACAACCCGTCCAAACACCACAAGAAGACCAGCGATCACTAGCCCCCACATCACGTCTGTTGCAAATGTTAAAATTGGAAGTAATTCGAATTCCACATCAAAATCCGTTGCCGTATATGCAAAAAAGAAACTTGCAAGCAAGATAACTATGGCTATTATGTTTGTATATATCGACAATTTCCCTGCTAAAAAACCCGACTTTATCTCTTCAGACACGAGCATAATATTTCTTTCCCATCTGAATACTCTAACAAGTAAATAAGCACCCAATGTCAACAATATTGCCCCAAATCCACTTGAAGCCATGCCAAGCAGCGCAAATATTGCCCAAACGATTAACACAAGTGCAATTGGGAGTACAAACTGTTTCTGTACTTTTTCGTCATCAAGCAATTTTAAAATCCTGTAATATGCATCCTCCAACTCCTTGCTTTGTTTGATTGACACACGCTTTACAGAAGTTATCTTTATTCTAGACTGAACAATCGGAAGGATGGATTCATCTTCTGCACCATCGGATACCAAAATAACATCATCTGCATTTGTTTTTGCAATTACTTCTTCCAACTGTCTCGCTAAAATTTCATCTGATTTAAAACCAACGCGTATGTCTCCACATATTGTAGCAATTTCTGCATTCTTTCCATCTTTTTTAAGTGCATTGTATGTAGAAATGGCCGAAAAAATTGCATTTAGGTCAGAATCCTCTGGATCAGCCTGCCCCAACTTATTTGCCGCTTCAACATTATCTTTAAATCCAACTATGGGGCTTTGCACACCAGCCTTTCTGCCAAAATCATCATCCCTATCTACATTTAAAATAAGGGTCCTCATGATGCCTCCATTTTAGATGATAACTATAAGTCGTATAATAAATCTGCTTTTTAAAGCCTTGTTTATTATTTCAAAAAACCTTTGGAATCAGCCTCCAAGGGGTTTTTTTCATGAATTTTCTGTATTCATCTCCATATTGTCTTAGTAGAATTTTCTCCTCATCAAGTATGCTCCAAATCATAATTGCAACTGCAATTATTGCTATCGTGAGTGCAACAATTGAATAAAAGAAAAAAGCAAGTCCAAACCCGACAATTAGAAGAGAGGTGTAATGCGGGTGTCTAATGTATTTGAATATTCCTCCAGTTATAAGCTGCCCATTGTAAACCTTGTGCCAGTAAATTTCCCATTTTAAATAAACAAAAATACCCGATAAAAAAATAACCGCTCCTATAACGATGCTAAAGTGCACACCGATAGGGAGTTCAAAAACCTTATATATTGGAGTAAGAGGACCAACCAATATCATAAGTAAAAGTGGAGAATAATGTACAATAAAAAGTGTACGCAACTCTTTAGGTGGTGTGTAATCTAAAACATCTTTAAGAAAACTTTTATGCAAGTTTTATGCCGCCTTGTCCAATTTGCATGTCGTGGGGCTTTAAAGAGTGGCTGGTATTTCTCATCTTCATTATGGACAGTTTTCGTCTATCCATTGTCGGGTCAACACTTAAAAGGATCGCCCCATCTGCAAGAAACTCTGAAATCCCGTCCCTTGATAACATCGTTGAACCCAATGGGAGCTCAGAAGTTACAATGGACGTTGCTTTTGTGGTTTCCAATGCATTAAAGATGTATTGCAGATGAAGTCTTCGAACAGGCAAGTTACTACCTTGAGGATAATCCTCAGAAGAAATAATGTTTATGTCTCTCCGACTTTCTGCAGTATTTAGAAATATAGGCATCTCTGAAAGTGGTGTAATTGAGTCAAGGACAATTCTATCATATTCGCCTGACAAAATTTCGTTTGTCATTGCCTCATAAATGAGTTTTTTGTTGATATTTAGAAACAGAAATTTTGCAAGTTTTTGTTCTATTGCAGGTTGAAAATCAAATCCAATTTCTTTTGCCTGAATGAGAAGTCCCTCTACCTTTTTATCAAGGGTCAAAAACAAACATTTTTCTCCATGCTTAATCCCTTCATGGAGAAATTGGAAACAAAAAATGCTTTTACCGCTACCTGGTGGTCCAGAAACGAGAGTTATCGAACTTTTTGGGATTCCGCCTTGAATTAAATTATCTAATTGTTCAATGCCTATTTTTATTCTCTCCATCCAACATCTCCTGACATTTAAATAGAATCTGATGTGATTTAGCACCATATACTCTCGCCTATATATTATATTATCTTTCTAAACTAGCAATGTATTTCTCAAAAAAGTCACTGCCCTTCTTATCTAGGCTATAATTGTATAGAAACATTTATATAGTTTACAAAATAAAAATGTTATTGTATAATAAAGGACAAAGCTAGGTGGTTAAATGACGAACAATGTTAACATCTGGATATGGTTACAAAACAACAAGATCCTGAAAGCTATCTTAAATGTTGGCGAGGGCATAGTAAGAGTTTACGATGAAAACGATAATCTTGTCCTTAAAAGAACAGGCCTCACAAAAATTCAAATCAAACAAATTGAAGATTGCATTATAAAATACGGTGCAAAGAAACTAAACAAACATGCAGAACCTTTCAGATTTCTCTAAGTTTTAAGTGGAATGTGTTTGTCTGGATAAACTTCTATACCTTTTCCTGTGATTTCCATCAAAACAGTATTTTTTTTATGTTTACTGCACCTCATTTTTAACACTTCTATCGAATTTTCACGACAGTCTTTTCTTTGAATATTGTATAGTACAAGTATTCCATCAGCAAGAAATTCTTCTATCCCACTTTCACTATATCTCGTTGGAATTGGATCTGTTTCGGTAATCAAAAATGATGTAGATCCAGTTTCTTCAAAGAAACTAAAGAGTTGTTGAAGATAAACTCTGTAATTTTTGTCTTTTGTTGCAGCTGCTTCAATAATCGCCGTCAATGAGTCGACTACAATTACTTCGGGTTCAAATCCTTTAGGTATAATCAGTGGTTTGATCTTGTAAGAAAGTTCAGTCGCAGAGCCAGACCCACCAATGGATCCAAACTTCATTCTAAGAATATCAAGTGGGTTTATTTTTTGAATAAGTAGATGCCCATCCTTGATATATTTTTTAACATCCCAATTAAAGACTTCCATACTTCTTTGAATTTTTTCTTTACTTTCTTCAAAACTAATATACATGCAATTTTTCCCCTGAGATATCATATTGTAGCATATCTGCCTGCAAAACAGACTTTTACCAGTTCCCGGACCGCCTGCAACTAAAACCGAGTTTCCTTTAGGAATGCCGTTTTCTGCAAACAGTTCATCAAATCCGCTAATGCCTGTTTTAAGCACTTTTCCTTTTAGTTTGTCATGGATATCAATTTTTGCTTCATCCATTATTAAATCGCTTTCTTCCATTTATACATCCATTTCAATTTTAACAGAGGCGTTCAGAAGTTCATTATAATCTTTATCTCACCCTCTGCAGTCTAACTATATCCCATAATAAATAAAAAAGCTTTCTTTTATATTTATCTGACATGTTTTCACATTATTACAATTCCAGGACCTATTTGCACCCCAATTTGAACTACAGTCAAATCTAAATTAAGGGTTTTAGTTCCAGGAGTGATTTCCACACAGTTTGGCGTCGTTGTGTCATCCAAATTCACATTAATGTATCCATTGTTGTAGTACTCAAAGACTATTCCATAGCCGTCCTGAATCAGGAAGTCGTTCCACGCTTTGGGGTAATCCGTATAAATTTTTACAAAATTGGCAGATCCTGAGTGCACATATTCTGTTGTATAGTTTGTTCTAATCGTAGTACTTCCAAAGCCATAAGTATAATTTCTTCCAGACATTCCAATAATTAAAGGTATTTTGAAGTTTAGTTCAATATTATTTGAGTTGTTTATTGCAGTCATTGTTGGTTGAACAAGCATTGCATCATTGTCTTCCTCAACTTGATATCTGATAATCCCTCCACCCTCAAGAATATAATGTTGGTCTTTAAAATAAGAGTTATATGCCTTATATTTAATAGAGGTTAAAGGAACGCCTAAGGGAAAATCTACTGGGGATGGCTGGATATTTATCCTGCAATCGCCTGCTTTTCCCTCGTCAATTGTCTCTAACTCTCCATAGGCTTTTGCAGTTACAAAATAGGGGATTTCTCTACTCCCCAAAGTCAACTTTGTCGTTATTGGCACATCCTCTTTAGTAACTCCTTGAAAATCAATCATTGATTTCAAAAAGGAGAACTGGTTCACGACGTCATCCATATGATCTACTTCTCTCTGCGTCATTATTTGTGGAATATATGTAAGCTGTATTGTTGAGATGACAACGGCAACAAGTGCCACAATTAATAATGCCTCAATTACCCCTGCAACTGCAACATTATTCTTTGAAAAATACCTTTTTTTCATCTCTCTTCGCTGGGAAGCAATATGTGCAAACTACATCTTATATTTTTCTTGTGTCGGATAACTTTAAACATATTCAATTGATTTGGACGTTAATTATCTGATTGGGTGGAAAAAGAACATGGGAATGACATTTGCTGAAAAGATACTTGCAAAATATTCTGGTAAAAAGGAAGTAATATCTGGCCAAATTGTAACGGTTAAGCCAGATCATCTTTTGACCCACGATAACACTGCTGCAATAATCCAAAAGATAAAACCTGAACTGGAAAAGTATGGCGTTGTGAATGATAATCTGTCAGTAATCGTTATTGATCACATAATTCCTGCAGCATCGGAAAAAACAGCTACAAACCATAAAGTAATTAGAGAGTTTGTAAAAAAATACGAGATAAAGAATTTTTTTGATGTTGGTGTTGGCGTATGTCATCAGGTAGTTGTCGAAAAAGGGCTTGCACTACCTGGGGAGTTAGTATTGGGCAGTGATTCGCATACTTGTTCTTACGGTGCAGTCGGTGCCTTTTCTTCAGGTATCGATAGAACTGAGGCTGCATCGTTAATGCTTACTGGTGAAACCTGGTTAAAAGTGCCTAGCAGCATAAAGATAACACTAAACGGCAAATTAAAACCTGGAGTTTTTGCAAAAGATGTTATACTTCACATAATTGGAGATGTTTCTGCATCTGGTGCAAATTATCGCTCTGTAGAATATCATGGTGATGTAGGCCAATTCTCGATTGAAGATCGTTTTACAATTGCCAATATGGGAGTTGAAATGGGTGCAAAAAACTCAGTTTTTTTTGTTGATGAGGTCACAAAAAAATATTTCGGCTCAATTGGCGCGTCTACTTCAGACTATGATTTTATATACCCTGATAAAGACGCATCCTATATTCGAGAATTAGAGTATGATTTATCTGAAATTGTTCCAATGATTGCATGTCCGCATACTGTCGATAATGTTAAACCTGTATCTAAAATGGGTGGCTTGGAGATTCAACAATGTCTAATTGGCACATGTACAAATGGAAGGCTTTCTGATTTGAGAATCGCTGTAGGCATCTTGAAAGGCAAAAAAGTAAATCCAAATGTTAGGCTTCTTATTCTACCCGCATCCAAAAAAATC
>CAYLKT010000032.1:0-9375 GCA_964384305.1 uncultured Thermoplasmatales archaeon
AAAGGCGTTCCAACTTCATCCATTCTAGCATAACGCCTACCGATTGTCCCTCCTTCATCATAATAAGTAGCAATACCGGCATTTCTCAAATCTTTATCGACCATTTTTGCTATTTTAACAAGACGTTCATCGCTAACAAGTGGGAATACGCCAACTTTAATAGGGGCAATTTCTGGTTTAAGTTTCAGAAGATGATATTCTTCATCTTTTTTCTTAACCTCGGCATAGTTCTGTTCAAGTATACAATATAAAATCCTGTCAATACCATATGATGGCTCTATAACATGAGGTATAAATTTTTCACCAGCGACCTTTTCTTTTGTTTCAACAATTTTGTAGCAATTTTTGGGAATATCTATTATTTCTCCATCAAGCTCTACTGTGATTTTACTGCTATATGGCACGTCCATATTTTCTAGGACTTCTTTGATTTTAGCGGCTTTTCCTTTGAACAATGGACCAAGGACACCCATATCTGGAATGATTTTTTTGACACCCATTATCTTTGGTTTGTCATATTTTCTCAAAGCATACATATCAACACCAGATGAGTCGATATGCGCGCTGAGGTCGTATGCTGACCTATCGGCGATCCCTGCACATTCTATCCAGCCAAATCGTTCACTGTAAAGTTCTGCATCCCAGCATTCAAGTGCGTAATGAGCAAGCTCATCATCTGCATGCTTTCTAAATCTGAATTTTTTAGGATCAACACCAGCATCCATTAAAAACTCTTGAGTTAGATACATATAATATGCAAGAGCTTGATTATTTATTACGCCAGTTTTTACTGCTTTTTCGAGAGTTAGTTTCATCTCTTTTATATTGTCAAACAGGTATAGCTCGTTGTCTTTTACAGAGGGGAAATTGGAATGTGTTTTATCTTTTGGATCGAGAAATATTTCGGCTTCAGCCATATTGAATTCTCTTTGACGAATCATTCCCTGTCTAGGAGATATCTCATTTCTATACCCTCTTCCAATCTGAATTACGCCAAAGGGAAGTTTTTCTCTTGCATGCCTGTAAAGAAGATGAAAATCTGTAAAAATTCCTTGAGCAGTTTCAGGTCTTAAAAAAGCATCACGTGTATTACCAACACCAATTTTAGTAGAAAACATCAGATTTACAGAATAAGCATCTTTAAGAATAGCCCCACATGTTGGGCACTTGACTTCATTGTTTTTTAATGCCTCTTCAACACTGATATTGTCATCTATGATTCCTTCGACTTTGTATGATTGTTTACATTTCTTGCAATCAACTGTAAGATCAGCGAACTCATCTACATGCCCCGATGCTTTAAGGACATCATACAATGTTATCGTTGGTGTACTTATCTCAACACAGTTGTCTTTCAATAAATAAAATTTTCTCCAAAGATTCTCAATGTTCTGTTTAAGTCTAGAACCAAGTGGGCCGTAATCATAAAATCCTGTTACACCCCCATAAATCTCAAAGGACGGATAGATAAACCCTCTTCTTTTCGCCAGCATCATAACTTTATCATATATGTCTTGAGGCATAAATGAAATTCTCCAGTTGTATCTAAAAATAGAATAGAATCATCAGATTTAAAGTATACAGGCCAAAAGATCAATGTCGGTCAACATGCCAAGCAACCTTTCTCTTGAATCAACTATTGGCATGTGGCTAATTTTGCCTTTAATAAATCTTTCTGCAGCATCAGCCACGAGGGTATTTTTGAATCCCTTTACAACATCCCTTACCATAACTTCTTTTACTGGGATTTGAGGTAAGGAAACTTCTGAAGTCGAATAATGAAGTCTTACTGTATCCCTTATTCCTTCCCAGGTCCATTCATCTCCATCTCCACCCATACCAAGACTCGTCTGAGAAGCACTCTCACGAATGTGGCTAAGTTTAAACAAGTCTCCATCAGTTACAACTCCACAAAGTTTTAACTCATCGTCTAAAACAGGAAGAGCGTTTTCATTTGTGATGTTGATGATCTCCATTACAATGTTTATCGGAGTCTGTTCATAAACTGGAACAGCAAGATTTGTATAATACTTGTCAATCGGCTCATTAAAATTTTCTGAAAAAGTTTTTAAAATATCGGCGGGACTTATGATCCCAATTAGATTTTTTCTGTTGTTTAGAACGGGAAGCCCATGTATTCTATTTTCATACAATATCTTTGCAGCATCTTTTACATCTTGTCCCTTTTCCACATGATAAAAATTATCACCCATAATAAGTGCAAGTTGATCTTCATCTGCATTTTTGAAAATATCAGTTCTTGTTATAACACCAAGTACTTGTTTAGTATCCTTTTTTAATATTGGTATACCCGTAACATCGTGTTTTGCAAGTGTACGTAATGCATCCTTTACAGTACCTGGAACATAGCCTACTATTAATTCCTTTGACATCACTTCTTCTACGTTCACGTTCGTCCCTCTATTTATAAGTTGAAATATATAATGGTTTTAAAGATTTTTTATCCAGCACCACAAATTCTGCTGGTGAACTGGACGCAAGAATACCGAGACCTAGATTTAAAATTTTCCTTGGAACATATGTAATCATTTTTAGCAAATCATACAAAGAAAAAATATTCGTAGTTTCTCTAATGAACCTTATTTCATCCAATACATTTGGAGGATTAATCATTGCATTATCTGTACCGATCATCATCTTTATTCCCAATTTTTTAAGACGGGTAAAATCTGGTTTTAAACCAAAAAATGCATTTGATCTGGGGCATAAAACAATAGGGATGTTGTTTTCTTTCACTTGAGAAATATCTGATTCTGTTGCTTTTATCATATGAACAAGAAAATCTGGATTCAAATCAAGAATTGAATCGATATCTTCCCTTACCCGTTCACTTGCATGAATTGCAAAAACCTTCCCATTTTTTTTGACATGCTTTGCAACTTTCATTATCTCAGAATACTCCCAGTCTGAAATACTGCTGAGGCCAATTCCTTCGGAATTTTTCAATAACAGATCAATTTCTTCTTTATCGTACTCCAACCTTTTTGGTCTTGACAGGACAATAGATGAAATATTGCTGTGCTCTAACGAAGTTTTAATTTGATTTATTCCGTCTATTCCATTTTCTCTAAAATCACAAAAGAAGGAGGTTCCGCTTTTTCCCATCTCAATTATTGACTCGTCAATGCCTTTAATTATTTCTTCAGTCGACGCTTCTTCAAGCATCTTGTGTTTTATACCATCCGGTGGCGCCACCAGTTTTTCAATATCGTTTGGAAGAGTTGCGTTCTTTTTCCTTATGAACGAATCACCAAGATGTGTATGTGAATTTACAAAAGTTGGTACTATCAGTCCTTTACAAATAGGATTTTTTGGGGGCATTCCTTTTCCCGTTTCAATTATTTTATTTTTCTCAAAGCCTATGTATCCATTTATGATAGTTTCCTCTGTTAAAATTTCCCCAGATACATAATCCATTAAATGTAGGTATCAAAGAAAAATGTTTAAACTTTCTTGATAAACGTATATTAAGGTAGCATATTGATTTGATTTCCAAAATGTTTATATGAATAATTTTCAATTACCTCAGATAGTATTGACGTGTTGTAGACATCGTAAAGGTAAAGTTATATTTTTAATTGATGAGGGAGGACAATGATAAATAAGACGATTGGTAAAATACTTGACGAAACAACTGAAAAATATCCTCAAAACGATGCTTTGGTGTATGTAGAAAGAGGGTTAAGATTATCATACAAGGATTTTAAAACACAAGTTGAAAAACTTGCCAAGGCGCTTATGACACTTGGCGTAAAGAAAGGAGATCATGTTGCTGTTTGGGCACATAACATTCCTGAATGGGTGCTTTTGCAATTTGCATCAGCAAAGATTGGCGCAGTACTTGTAACTGTAAACACATTTTACAAATCTCACGAACTAGAATACCTATTAAAACAATCGGATGCAACCACATTGGTTCTTATAAAAGGCATTAAAGACGATGGCTATGTAAAAATAGTAAATAAAGTAATTCCGGAACTTGAAAACTCAGAACCAGGAAAACTAAATATCGAAAAGTTACCTTTCCTTAAAAATATCATTCTTGTTGGAGAGGAAAAACACCCAGGGATGTTTAATTTTGAAGATATCATGGAGCTAGAAAATGTTTCTGATGAAGAACTCGAAAAACGTCAAAACTCTCTTGACCCGCAAGACGTAATAAACATGCAATACACCTCTGGAACGACAGGTTTTCCAAAAGGTGTAATGCTTACGCACTATAACATCGTCAACAATGCATACTATGTTGGGGAAATGATGGGGATGACCGAAAACGATCGCTTGTGTATTCCTGTACCCTTTTTCCATTGCTTTGGATGCGTTATGTCAACGCTGAATTGTGCAATTCATGGATCAACAATGGTTCCAATCGAAATATTCAATGCAGAAAAAATTCTTCAGGCAATCGAAAAAGAAAAATGTACGGCACTTCAAGGAGTCCCAACAATGTTTATTGCCGAACTTCAACACCCAAATTTTGGGCAGTACGATCTATCATCCCTCAGAACGGGAATCATGGCTGGTTCATCATGTCCTATCGAAGTAATGCAGAATGCAATGAACAAGATGAATCTAAAGGAAATTACAATTTGTTATGGCCTTACTGAAGCATCACCCGTTTTAACACAAACAAAAAGAGACGATCCGATAGATAAAAGAGTTGAAACAGTCGGCAAGGCTCTTCCAGAAGTAAAAGTAAAAGTTGTAGATCCTGAGACGGACGAAGATCTGCCACCAAATCAGGAGGGAGAACTTATTGCCCAAGGATATGGCATCATGAAAGGTTATTACAAAATGCAAGATGCAACCGATAAAACAATTAGAAATGATTGGCTGCACACCAAGGATTTGGCAACCATGGACGATGAGGGATATTTCAGAATACTTGGACGAATTGATGACATGATAATCCGAGGCGGGGAAAATATATATCCTAGAGAAATAGAAGAATTTCTATACACTCATGAAAAAATCGAAGATGTCTCAATTGTTGGAATTCCTAGCAAAAAATATGGACAAGAAGTTTGTGCATTTATCAAATTTAGTCCTGGAGAGCATGCTACAGAAGAAGAAATAAAAGAATTTTGCAAAGAAAATATTTCAAGATTCAAAATACCAAAATACATATTATTTACAGATGAGTTTCCAATGACCGCAAGTGGAAAAGTAAGAAAAGTCGACCTAAGAGCAATGGCAAAAGAGCAGTTAGACATAGAGTAGGAAAAAACATAAAACTTTGGAGTTTATTACGGCTAATGGTAGGAGGTTATAGCTAATATGAAAAAAGATTTTGAGGAAGGAGAAATAAAAATTACAATTGATTATGACAAATGTACTGGCGCAGGTGACTGTGTAACTGCCTGCCCTGTAGACATTTTTGAAGTAGTCGATGGGAAATCAGTAGCGAAAAATGTTGCAGAATGTATAGAATGCTGTGCATGTGTCAATGCATGCCCAAACGAATCAATCGAACACAGCTCTTGCTAAATTCTCTTTTTTTATGTATGCAATTAACGACATTTAATACCCAAATCATTTTCTAAAAGTTTGATTAAAACACATGGTTTTTAAACGGATTTCAGTTACAACTTTTGAGGAGGGCAATGATGGCAAAGGAATTTAGGTACACCAGACCAAGACAGATACCACTATTTGAAGAGCAAGATGATGGGAGTTTAAAACAATACTCCAATGTGGAATGATTTTTAAACAGAAAAACAAACATGTGGGATGGGTTATTTGACTGGTGAGGAATTTAAAGATCTTCAAAACTTTGGAAAAACGCTAGAAAAAAAGCAAAATGAAGATTCCAAAAGAACTTCAAAAGAAAGACAAGGACCTAAAGAGAAGTTTTTACTCTTATTAAATAAATCAAAAGATAATCTTAATGCTCAAAAGTTGAAATATTTTGGAATTAAGATTTCAAAAAGAATTATTTTTACAAAAATGCGTCTGGCTAAACACTGTGAGTTTTTCTTTTTTAAAATACAGAAAATGAAAAGAATCAAAATTGAAATTCCTAGACAACAAAAAAATTATGTGAAATGTTACCGCTTGGTTGAAAAAGGAAAACAAAAGAGAAACAAAACGATAATAGTTAGAAAAAGAATCCCTATGAAAATTAATATTGAAGACATCGGCCCAACCCGATCAGGACTTGAAAGTTTAATACATCTAACATTTGAATCTGGTGTTTATTACAATCATAGAAAAACAACTGCGGATCACAAACTAAAAGAATCTTTATGGGATTTTAAACTGAAAAATTAAGTGAATATAATAATCCAGGTTATTGATGATTTTGACTGTAGAAAAGGTAAAAGAATTTTTAGGACCATGTCTCAATTGACTCTTTGAAAATGCTTAGTGATTCTGAAATGATCTTGCCATCCACATGAGAAAATGACGCTCTTGCAATAGCCATTGGGATTCTTCTCAGATAATCTGCCATTCTGAGATCCCTTCTCAATGTTGTATTTTGATGTTCTTCAACAATTTCATTCATTTCATTGATATATTTCTCAATAGTTTTAGCTGACGCAGTAATTTCTGGATCAAAAGTTCTTGCAAGTTTTATCCATTGATCATAGTATTCCTTTTTTTCTTTGACTTCTCCCCCACCATAAAACTTCTTTTTGAACAGATTTGCTCTTTCACTCTTGCTTATATTTTGAACCCTTACAACAAGAGCGCATCTACTCATAAGAAGGGGTGAAAGTCCTATGTCCCCCATGGAGTTCTTTGTGAATACCTTGGTCTTTGGGTTTGCAAATGCTATCATTATGAATTGGCTTTTGATATTTTGGTGAAGCTTTGCTGAATGCACACTGCATTTACCATTGGAAAGCAATTCATAGCAATATTCAATATCATCTTTAGGAATCTTGTCAAATTCATCAATAAGAACCACCTTATTGTGCGAATGTGGTAAAGCCCCAAGATCTCCTGTCCCAAGGTTACATACAAGACCTGATCTTGTAGTGTTTGCACCAATGTTTGTAATTCCCAAGAAATCGTCATTTATGATTTCTTTTGCCATTGTTTTACTGCTCCCTGGTTCACCCATAATTAAAGAATGAACTGGTTCTTCAAAAGTAGAAAAAAGGCTTGTTGCAATTACCTTTTTCATTATTTCGTTTCCATGTATTTCCTGAAAAATATTCTCCCAGAAACCCTCAAAACCTCTTTCCTTTGCAAATTCGGTTAATTCATTATCTGGTAGAAATATTCCTGTTTTTTCACGTTCTTCTTGCCTTTTTGCTTCAAGAATTTCACCTAAAGATTCTGCATTTATTATTACCTTGTCAAAAGCATTTGATCTTCTTAATAATTTAAGTGTATTCCCTTCCTGGTTCAATGCAGAGTTTCCAAATCCCGAGGATTGAACTTCTAGAACATTTAAAATGGAATTAACAACTGCCCTGCTAGTTCTTTTAACGTCTACTTCAATTAAATCCTCATCAATAATTCGTACGTTCTGAATATTTTTGTTTGCGAGGATATTTCTTGCCCTTTGGATTAATACGTTACTCTTGCTGTTCCCAAGACCAAGCGAGGAAATCGAAGAAAGTGCTATTTGCTCTAGCCTTGTAATCCCCATGCTCTCTAATTTTTTCCTATCAGAATGTATTACTCCAAGTATACTTAGATCGTCTTCCATAATTTACACTTCTGAAGCAGAATAAACATCTATTGTAAAAACTTTGGGTAGAAACGAAGAAAAACAACTCACATTAAACAGTAAACTAAAAAATAAAAAACTTCAATATTCTAACCGTGTGACTCGAAAAGTAAAAATATGATTTCTTATCCTATAATATTTCATAGAGTACATTTCCTTCAGAATCTCTTACAACATATGTCCCATTTTCCTCATCAAAGTCCACTGTGCAGTAAGAACCATCTGAACCAAAAACAACTCCATTTGTTGCATCAAAGGTAACTTCCCCAGTTTTTTGATTTAATAGAGTATAATCTTTCCAATCCCTTACCATTCCTGCACAAGTTCTGTATTCCTCTCGCTCGCCTTGTGACATCCCGGGCCCTTTTGCTCGTTTATCCCACCGATTCAAAAGAAGTTCTAATTCCTGAATTGTTAAAATTTTACAGATTTTATCGAGCCAATACCTCAGTTTGCTTCCCCTGGCATTTTTATGTGAAAGCCCCCCAGATTTGGAATCTTCAACAAACGAATGCCATTTCAGTTGCTCCATTCTTCTCTGTTGGTGTCTTAGACTATCCTGCTGCTTTTTCTTTATCGCAGCACATACCTTACATCTTTTTGCATTATGATGTAGATTGGAGACATCTCGTCCGCAGTCAATGCATCTTCTGATTTCCTTGTCTTTTATGTTGTTGGACATTACCGTTTTCCTCTTGTTTTTACCTAGCGTTTTACTCGCAATATGAACTTACTATTTTACAGTATCCTGCTTTTCACCCATAAAAGTTTCTATATGGGAAGTAGTTCCAAAAATAGGAGTGAAATAGATAATTTTGTTTCATAAAAAATTGGGGCCAGGGGTACTTACTGAAAGGAAATGGAAATCTGTAGAGCAATCTAATAAATTTGTCTTATTTTCGTCTAAAGATTAACAATGGAATCAACGAGACTGCAAGTCCTACAAGTACAGCATATTCTGAAAATACAGCAAATTCAAGCCACACAAAGGAGATTGTACCACCACAAACAAGACTCCAAAAAGCACCTTTTGAAGTTACTTTCGTTTTTTCTTTATAAAATCCAAAAATTATGGGAAGTGTAAGACCTGCAGTAAATATAGTATATGCAAGTTGTAGGGTGTTAAGAATTCCGTTATTTCCAATATGGTTTTCATAAATTGCAAGGAAAAGTGCTAAAATACCGACTAGTATAATTCCTGCCCGTGAAATATTCACATTTTTACCTTTTATAACATCAACACTAAGAATTGTTCCAGCAGATAGAAGACATGAATCTGCAGATGAAAGCATAACAGAAACAAATGCCGCAAGAACAAAGCCAGCAAGTATTGGTGAAAGCCCGGCAATAGCTGTAGGAATAGCAAGAGCAGATTTTGGGAGGCCTGGATACAACACAACAGCAGAAATTGCTATTATTCCGATTGCTATTGCAAAAATAAATTTGAAAATTCCAGAAAATAATGCTCCTTTCTTTGCTACTTTTTCATCTTTTGCAGATAAAATTTTGGAATATATATCTGGACCGACAATATGCGGCATGAACATCATAAAAAATATTGATGCTGCAGCAAAAATACCAACATTATTGTTTACAGGAAAATCGAGTAAATTCGTTGAAATCTGATCAATTGAAGGTAAAGCTTTGAACAATAGAAGTGGAGCAGCAATAAC
>CAYLKT010000033.1:0-6588 GCA_964384305.1 uncultured Thermoplasmatales archaeon
GAGCTTTGTTCATACTTGCATAGAAGTTGATGACAAAAATAAATTTATATCTCGTTGTAAGGATAATGGCATAAAACCAATAGTCGTAAAAAAAGGCGAAAAAAATTTGCTTTTTGTAAAAGACTATTCGGGGAATTTGTTTGAAATAAAATAAATTTATGTAATTTTTAGTGATTTTTATTCCATTTGCCTTTCTTTTTTTGCCTTAACACTCTATCTATTATTGTTTGTTCGTCAGCCTCGACAATATCCTCTTCTTTCTGTTCCTTTCGTTTTTCTAATGCCAGATTGATTGCATTTGCATCTGCACTGCGAAGTATTCCTGTTGCCCTATCATTCTTTTCTTCATCGCTATTTTTATCTTTCAGTTCTTCTTTTGTTACTTCAAAAACTGCTTCCTCGCTTGCTTGTTCGGTGTTTTCTCGCACGTATGTCTCTTGTTTAATTTCAGATGCAACAATTTTCTCTCGGTTTAATGGACTCTTGTCATTAATAAACATACCTTCCATACTTGGCATTAATTCCTCTCTAGGTTCGGGTGGTTTTTCAACTTTTAATTCACTTTTTATATTTTTTTCAGGAAAATTAGTTTTTGTTGTGGGTAGTAGGTCAAATGCTTCATTTATAAAATCTCTCTCTCCAATAGTTGGAATCCAATAGTATCCTTCTGAGTCCTTTGAAAAGTTTGGCGCATTTTCATCAAAAACAGTCATCAAACTTAAATTACCGGAGATTTTGTCCCTACCAAGTTCAACTTTAATATAAATTTTATCATTACTCACTGTCATTTTTTCCTCACCATGACACTTTAAAAATCGAATGTACTAGTAGAACTTATAGTTTTCTTAAAATTTGTGCCAGTTGCACTTGAGGAAATGTTCCGACAAAAGCCAAATTGAAGAATCTCTTTAAAAAATTTTTTACAGGTAATCCCTCTACTAAAACTTTGATAGTTTCTTCGTTAGATACGGTCAATTCTTTAAATTCGCTTTTGTTTGCCTCATTGTTTTCTTTTTTGTTTTCTATGACATCATTGTTTTCTGATTTCCCCCTCACAACAATATTTCCATCACCATTTTTTGATATACTGCAATTTATGATTTTGTTTTTAGAAGAAGATGAAAGATAAATTCCATGAACATTGTTCTCGTATATCTTACAATTTGAGATTCTATTATTGTTATTTGAAGATGCTATTGCATCAATGCCTGTGTGGCTATTTCTAAAAAACTCACAATTTTCTATAATGTTATTTGAAGAATATTGTAGTTCTACACCATCGCAGTTATCATGAAAGATACATGTTGAGATTATATTATTATTGCATTCTGACGTTTTGCTCCCGATCAATGCAATTCCCTCATCTTTGCAGTTCCAAAAATTACAATTTGTAATTTTGTTATTTGATGTAAATACCGAGATCCCGACAGGAACATCATGTATGTTACAATTTTCTATTTCGGAATTCGGAGATGAAATCCTAATCCCACTGGAATACAACCCAGAAGCCCCATTTATAATGGTTAAATCTTTAATTTTTATATTTGGGGCTCCCAAGCGTATTGCATATTTGTTTTTTTGAGAGACGGGATTTATTATCGTGTTAGTCTTATCTTCTCCAATCAACTGGATTTGTTTTTTTATATTTAAGATCTCACTATACTCTCCAGGTTTAATAAAAATAATAGTTCCATCTTCTGCGTTGTCAATTGCTTCTTGAATTGACATAAAATCTCCATTTCCGTTTTGATCCACTGTTATCCTATTTACTTGTACAGATGTTGCCGTTACTACAAATCCTGAGAGTACAATAATCAGCAAGATCATTCCGGCAAATCCGATTCTTCCTTTCATCTAACCATACCACGTTGTCCCTTATCATGAGACTTACTAACGTGGTACTTTCTCTCAATGACTATATATAAAACTAACCTGTCAAAATGTCAAAGTGAAAAATTGTCTAAGTATCTTATAATAAAAGTAAGATTAGGTTCGTTTCCTTATTAAAAATAATGCAATTGCACAAAATGCAATAAGAAATGCAAATCCTGGTGTACTCTTATATATAAATGCTTTTATTAATTGATATTAGATAGATATTTTTAAAATTGCTATTCATATGGACTGTTTATGCAGGAATTACAAAAAACCAGAATACCATAATAAACACAATTAGTCCTGCGACAAAAACAGTATTTAACTTATCTTCAATTGACTCAGGTATGTTCATCCTATCTCCATCCAAAAGTTACGAATGGAGGTTTAATATACTTTTTTCTTAGGTGGTTATGTATATACATATGCGGCAGTACTTTAAATAAAAAATTTAAGCTTTCTTCTTCTTAAACCACTTCAAAGTACCGTAAAAACGCTGTATGGCAGTGATGTTTCCCATTATTGCAAAATAGATTAAAACCCACTCCAATAGATAAAATTTCCAGATGATCCCAATGTTGTAGTACAATAGGACATATTGGATGACTGGGGCAATCATTAATAGAACCATTCTGTCGGCCCTTCCAAGCATCCCAGAGTAATCTCTCTTGTGACCAATTGCTTGTGATTGAGTGCCCATATAGCTTGTCATAAGCATTCCAATTATTGCAAATAGTCCGATTCGTAGATCACACCAAGAGCTTAATGCAATTCCTGTGACTATGAAGATATCTGCATATCTATCAAGGGCATGATCGAGAAAATCTCCTCTTGCAGATACTTTATTTGTTAGTTTTGCTACTTTCCCATCTAGTGCATCGAATAATCCATTGAGAAATACAAATAAAGCAGCAGCAAATAAATAATAACTATTTAGCTCCAAGCTAGGGGCTGATAAATAAAAAAATAGGCCTGCAATAAAAGCAAATATAAGCGATGTCCATGTCAATACGTCTGGATTTATTTTCAGCATTCTTTTTGCAATAGTTGATAAAACTGGATCAATATTTTTTCTTTGATTTTCAAGAACCATTTTTTAAACCTGCACTAAAAATCTTTTAAGATTTCATTGGACCAATCGATATTTCCCATATTATATTTTTTCATATGTTCAAAGTTATTTTCTTTGATTTCGATAATTGATGTTGCTGTATCATCAACGGATTTTTTTGTAGTGTCAATTTCAAAAATATTTTCTTTTGAATGGATGTCTATAGCCTCACAAAGGATTATATCAAGAATTTCCGATTCAATGTTCTCTTTATTCTTTTCTTCCCTCCAATTTTTATTTTTAAGGCGCTTTTTTAGTTCTTTTGGGTGGCATCTTAGAACTATAATCTTATCCATACATTTCAAAAGGTGAGAAAGATGCCCCTCGATAAAAACTAGATTTTGCCCTTTGTAAGTTTCTTCAACAAATTTGTTTAGCAGATCGACATCAATGATTTTCGAATCCCTTTTTTTATCTATGCCGGCAACAAAATCCCCATCTTTTGCTTTTTCATTCAATTCTACTACTTCATACCCTCTTTGTAATAAAATAGATGAAACGGCTGTTTTGCCAACTCCCGGTGTCCCAGTTATTGCTACTAACATATTCATACTAATTTATGGTAATCATATCCGCGGAATCCTTCTTTGAAGCAATAATGTAGTTCTTGGAAGTCTTTCCTGAATTCTTTAACATCGGCTTTTATTTTCTTTACATCTCCTTCCTTGAGGATTGCTCTTGCATAAAACTCTGCAACATCGACCATTTCCTTCTCTTTCATACCAATTCTTGTGAGTTCGGGTGTTCCAAGTCTAAGGCCAGATGGGTTTAAAGGATCTGTATCACCCGGTATTGTATTCATGTTTGTAACAATGCCTGCATCCTCAAGTTTGTTAGACGCTTCTTTTCCTTTACCTGGTCCAATTTCAAGTAAAATCTGATGAGATTTTGTAAAACCAAGTTTCTCACCAAATACCTTGAAACCACATTCATTTAATGCTTGTCCCAGAGCTTGAGCATTTTTAATTGTCTGTTTTGCATATGCTTCACCAAACTCAAGATGCTCAGCAAAAGCTATAGCTTTCGCTGCAACATGATGTAAATGATAAGAAGAAGTAACGCCAGGAAATACACCAAATCCAAGTTTTCTCAAAAACCCCTTATCGTTGTCAGTGTTGCCTTTGTGATCGGAAAGTACCATGCCGCCCTGAGGACCAGGCAATGTCTTATGGGTGCTGCCAGTCATTACATCCGCTCCTTCATGAAGCGGATCTTGGAACTGGTTGCCTGCGATAAGGCCAAGAACATGCGCCGCATCATAAATCAGATACGCGCCTACGTTGTGGGCCGCCTCTGCAAGTTCTTTAATGGGACTTGGAAATAAAAAAACAGAACGGCCATTAAGAGCAAGTTTTGGTCTAACTTTTTTAATAAGTTTCACGGCACCGTCTATATCAATATTCATTTCCTCATCGTTAAATGGATATGAAATAAGATTGATTCCCCTTAGCCCAGCAGCTCCCCATTTACCAAAAGAAATGTGGGCGCCATTGGCAAGATCAAGAACTGTTGCAGATTCGCCAGGTTTTATAAGAGCTTTTAAAACTGCAATATTGGCAGTGGTCCCTGCTGTTGGCCTAACATCTGCATAGTTGCAGTTAAAAAGTTTTTTTGCAAGTTCCATTGCTTTCTCTTCAACATTATCAAAAAACTTACAACCTTCGTAATATCTGTGGCCAGGTGTCCCCTCAGCATATCGTCCATGAAAATCAGTAATGAGCATCTCTTTGCACAATGGTGACAACACGTTTTCACTTGCAATCATAGGTAAAGAGTTTGCAAAAAATTCATTGCTGTTCTTTGCTTGCTTCCTAACATATTCAACTTCGTCATACCAACTCATAAGAATCTCACAAAGTCGATATCCATAAAGCTCATAAAAAGGTAATGGAAAGCCAACTCTAGATTTCTATTAGTTCTCTAGGTGTTTTTGTCAGTATTTCAATTCCATCACTTTTTATTAAAATGTCATCTTCAATTCTAACTCCACCAAATCCTGGAACATATACTCCAGGTTCAACAGTAAGTATCATATTTTCTTGAAGTTTTACATTACAGCTCTGGCTAAAATTGACGCTACCGTCGTGTACGGCAAGTCCTAGTGAATGTCCTGTAGAATGTATGAACCGCCCCTTAAATTTAGTGCTATTAATGAATGCTTCTACTGCATCATGAACTTCGTGTGCTGCAAATCCTTCTTGGATCTTTTTAAACCCGATTTTTTGCGCTTGAAGAACCGTCTTATGCATGTCTTTCTGTGTTTCGGTTGCTCTTCCAAAAACAAACGTTCGGGTCATATCTGAGTTGTATCGTTCAAAACAAGCACCAAAATCACACAATACAAAATCTCCTTTGACTAGCTTGACGTTCCCGTGGCTATAATGGGGTTCAGCAGTATTCTTGCCAAAAGAAGAAATTGTATCAAAAGCAACTTTGTCTGCACCATATTTTTGCATCAAATAATTAATTTCAGCAGCTAATTCATATTCATGCATGTCTTCATTCAAGATGTCTGGGACTTTTTCCATTGCTTTGTCAGCAATTTTCGCCGCTTCTTTGATTAAATTTATTTCAATTTCATCTTTTGTACGCCTTGACCTAGACAGCGCGTCTGAAGTATCTAAAAAATCAATGTTTGGGTATTTTTGTTTTATTCCATTATAGTCTCTATATGTAATTTTATCAAAATTTAAGCCAATGGTTTTTACAGATCTTGTTATCCTTTTGAAGATCTCGTTGAATTCTTCCCCATCCCGATAGGTGTTTATATTTGCATCAGCCTTTTTTGCACTTTCTTCTTCAAGTTGTGAGATGATGAGTTCAATATTTCCATCCTCAAATAAAACTGCAACCGCCCCTTCAAAAAGACCTTTTTTAAGTCCAGTCGCATAAAAAAAGTTATCGTCGATGAATGGTTCTGTGCCATTCTTGATGATTATCAAATCTGGGTTTTTTTCGCAGTTATTAAAAATTTTCTTCACTCTATTTTTCAAGTACCGATCACCCACAACTTACTGACTCAGCCTAATATAGAATAACAAAAGAATAGAAATAAATTTTTTTATGAGATTAAAAGATTATTTGGTGTACCCTTTGATCAAACTCTGAAGTTCAGTTAAATCGTTTCTGATGGTTTCTACTTGTTTCATCTTTTCGTCTTCAAAATTCCTTAGAATTTCAGGTAATTGCTTTGTTAGTTTGTAAATATGTACTGGGCGTCCCTTCCCTTCCTTTTTTAGGTCTCTTTTCTTTGCCCATCCTCTTCTTCTCATCTCTTGCATAGCAACAGATACTTCAGGTTGTCTAAGATCTGCTCCTTGTTCTACGTCTGCAGATTTGCATTCCTCTACTTGTGAAATGTACATCAAAGTTTTAGCAAGGTTCTTTGGCATCCCAAGTTCAGCAAATAATTGTACAGCCTTATCATCTTTTTCATCTAACACAAATGAGTTTCTTTGCTTCATATTCTCCTCACACTTCTAAATCATTCGACAGTATTTATATTTTTCTCATTTTTCGAATAACAGTGGAGGATATTTTTTATTGAAACTTCTTATTTTTATTTTGCTTTCCCCAAGCATTTGCTTTGCAAGTTCATCAGG
>CAYLKT010000033.1:6688-9134 GCA_964384305.1 uncultured Thermoplasmatales archaeon
GTGCTTAGTATGTGTTTGTCTTTTACAAGTATTGCACCTACTTTTCTCCTTAGGCATGTGCTTCTTTTTGAAACAAGATGTGCCATTCCCATGAAATATTCGTCGTATGAAGGTCGCTCTCCCATAAAAACCAAATCATAATGCGTTAAAGTGCTTAATAAAATTGTGATATATATTAAGAAAATTTTGTACAGAAAATTATAAATGCTGTTTTTTATTTATTTTTGTTGGTAGGATGGATGTGCGATGCAAAAGTTCTCTAAATTTGAATATAATAAAAACTTGGATTTTTTAAGAAAACTTAGACATCATGATAGGGGCAGTGATCCGATAGATTTGGATGCCTACAAAAATAAGAATTCATTTGGCAAAGATGATTTTTACGTAGATGAAGATTGGGATACTCCTTGGTTTTTTAGATTGTGGTAACGGGTTAGTTGTGCTGTGGTGTTCTTTAACTAATTGACTTGAATGTCCTAATCTCATTGTGATGTTTTTGGTGGCAATACATTGGTTTTGGAGCGAGGAGATCACTAGATTTTTCTGCTAAACTGATAGTTAGGGTTAAGAACTATAACACATATATATTGATGTAGGAATTGGGGGCAAAAAATGACAAACAAATATGGAATTTATCAATCAACTTCTAAAAGCTGTGTTTTTTACAAACAGGATGATGATGGCAACCAAAGTACTTTTAATATTTTTGTAAAACCAAAAACCCATGAAATGGGAAAAGATGAACTCTTTGCATTTGTCGATAATGAACAAATACAAAAAGAAAACTGGATTTCATCAAAAGGTTCAGATGTAAAAGAACTAGTTGAGGCTTTTGGTGGTTGGGCATCTGATGCACCTGTTGTTTTTGAGATGGAAGCTCATAAAAGCATGGGTAATTGCCTAAGATCGGTGCTAAAAAAAGAAGAAACCGACTAGACGACAGTTTGATAACTATTACTTCTCGTTCAAAATGGTAACTTTTATTTGGTCAACTTAACATCAATTTCTTGAAAATCTCTTGGTACAAACGAATCTTTAAAGACTCTGCAAGCATCCTTTTCTAGTAATTTGTAATCTAAATATCTTGGGCTTATGTGGACTAAGTATAATCTTTCCACATCTGCTTTTTTTGCGATTTCTGCTGCTTGGTAAGCCGTTGTATGTCCATATTCTCCTGCAATATCCTCAAGTTCAGATTCAAAAGTTGATTCATGAATTAAAACATCTGCGCCTCTTGCAAAATCTATCATGCTTTTGCACGGCTTAGTATCACCAGAAATTACAATTTTCCGTCCAGTTCTTGGAGGTCCTAATATCACATCCGGTGTGATTTTCCTTCCATCTTTTAGTGTTACCGTTTGTCCCTTTTGAAGCTTGTTAAAAAGAGGTCCTTCAGGAATTCCTATTCTCAATGCCTTTGGTTTATCAAACTTCCCAGGCCTCATGTTTTCTTCAAGACAATATGCAAGTGCCGGAACACCGTGTTTTACTTTTAAGACTTTAATTTTATATCCCTCAAATTCAAGGACTTCTTTATCATCTATTTCGTGGGCAATCACATTGTATGAAGGTTTGAAATATCCAAGGGAGAGGAGCTGTGATGTAAGTTTTATCATGCCTTTTGGCCCATAAATGTGCAAAGGCGTTTCTCTATCGTTAAGTTGCATTGTTTGTATGAGTCCCGGAAGTCCTAAAAAATGATCTCCATGAAAGTGTGAAATAAAAATCTTTGATATTTGCATATAGCTAAGGCTAGATTTTTGGAACTGCCTTTGTGTTCCTTCTCCGCAGTCAAAAAGGATTATTTCGCTTCCTCTTTTCAAGGCAACTGAGGTTACATTTCGTTTAACTGTGGGCCAACTACCGCCAGTTCCAAGAAATGTAATGGATAGTTGAGTCATTGAGAAAAGGATAGAAGTTCATTGTAAAAGGATTTTGGTCATTTTTCATAAACTACAAAATACCTAGTAAGACTCTTATGTGCCTTGATTTTATGAACTTCAACTAGTGAAAAGTATTTCTCCCCAAGTTTTATCAATTCTTCATTTGAAAGCCCAACAACTGCTCTTTTTCCGTGCTTCAAAATATCATTCATACTTTCAAAAGCACGGCCATATAACTTATTGATCTCTTCTCCTTTTGTTGTTGCCGATTTTCCATATGGCATATCTGTTACAATAGCATCAACATTTGAGATTTTTTTCTTAATTTCACCTATGTCACAATTATAGATGTTGTAGTTTTTTATCTTGTAATATTCCAGATTCCTTTTACACCCTTTGACCATCTTTTCTTCTATGTCTGATCCTACTGGAGTCACACCCATTAAACCAGATTCTATTAAAATCCCGCCAGTTCCACAAAACGGGTCTAAAAGTGTTTCTCCTTTGGATATGCAAGATAAATTAACAAGTGCTCTTGCAATCTTTGGATGGAGCGATATTGG
>CAYLKT010000034.1:0-8824 GCA_964384305.1 uncultured Thermoplasmatales archaeon
TACCAATAGGATTAAGATTTTTATGAAGCTTAGAAGCAGGAATTACTACTTTACCGTCTGCAATCTTTTTCATCAACTCCTTAGTTGATATGTTCTCTTTTTCTGCAACTAGCTCCATTTCAGTTGAAATCTCATTATTTCTTGCCATCTCTAATTGCGTCATCTTACTTTATTCTCCTTTATAACCCTTATAAAATCACTAACCTCACCATAGATGTTATCCGAACATACAACAGCGGATATAGCAACAGCAGAATCAGCTCCTGCTTTTATTGCCCTTCCGACATTATTTTTATCAATACCACCAATCGCAACTATCGGTAGACTAACTTCTTTTCTAACTATTCCTATCATTTCTACCCCACATGCCTTACCTACATCCTTTTTAGTACCCGTCTCAAAAATAGGGCTTAAACCAATATAGTCGACACCCATTTTCTCAGCTTTGATGGCTTCTTCTAAATTATGAACGGTCAATCCGATAATTTTATCTTTTCCAAGAAGTCTTTTTGCAGTCTCAAAAGACATGTCTTCCTGACCAATATGAACACCATCAGCATTAACAGCAAGTGCAACGTCAACTCTATCATTCACAAGAAAAAATGCCCTTCCTTCACACTTTTTCTTTATCTTTTTTGCTTCTTCAATCATACATTTGGTACTCTTGTTTTTCTCCCTATATTGAACTATCTTACAACCCGCTCTCACAGCATTCTCCACATCAGATAATGCTCCTTTCTTACTCAACTCTGAATTTGTGACAAGGTAGAAATCAATCTCACTCAACTTCATCAATCTTAACCATCCCTTTTACCTTCTTGGAGTCAAGGTTAAACACTTCATCATAAAGTCTTTCTTTAAAACTGCCAGGACCATTTGATTTCAAAGCAGCCAACTCTCCAGCTATACCAAAACAGGATAAAGCAGCTGCAGCAGCCAATGTATAATCCGTTTCCACTCCTGCAAAACTTCCAATGACTGAGGTAGCCATACATCCAGTGCCTACAATACAACCCATCATCTCATGACCGTTCCTAATAATGTAAACCCTCTTGCCATTTGTTACAATATCATCCTTTCCAGTAATCACAACGGTAGCCTTCCTCTCATTTGCTAATTTCTTAGCAACAACAATCAAATCAGCATCTACTTGAACTGATTCAACCCCTTTTGTTTCGACATCCTCTCCAGCTAACCTTGCAATCTCCGAAGCATTTCCCTTAATAATATCTACCTTAATTTTATTAAGCAGTTCAAAAGCTTTTTCATTCCTAAGCTTCGTTGCTCCTACCCCTACCATGTCAACCACAACAGGAATGCCCTTTTCATTAGCACTTTTTCCAGCGACAATCATTGACTCGATCAAAGAGGGAGTTAACGTCCCAATGTTCAACACCAAAGCAGAAGCAATTTTCGCCATATCTCCGCTTTCTTCCTTTGCGTGTGCCATAACTGGCAAAGCTCCAAAAGCTCTTGTTATATTTGCACAATCATAAATAGTAACCCAGTTTGTAATATGATGAACCAACGGTTTTTCTTTTCTTACTTTTTCAAGAATTTTCTCAATCGTTTTTATCCCTCTTTTAGTTTTTCTATGAGTATATTAGCAAGCTTCTTGCCAGAAAGAAGCATACCTCCGAAAACTGGGCCCATTCGGTTAGCACCAAAAGCAGCATTTGCTGCCATACCACAAACATAAACATTATTGAAAATCTCCTTAGTATTCTCAACAACAGTTCTCTCACCAACCTCAGCATTCATAGATCTTTCACCCATAATCTTACCAGTCTCGGTAAATAACTTACCATCAACTTTGTTTTCAAGAATTTTCAAAAGCTCCAAAGGATGTCCCGTTGCCTCGACGACAATTCTTGATTTCACACACAAAGGATCAACATGCAAACCAGCCATTTCAACAGTGCTCCAATTTACAACAACCCCACACACACCATTCTTGTTAACCATAACATCTTCAACAGACATGCAATTGAATATCTTAGCACCGGCCTTCATGGCATTTGAACAAATCGTTGTAACAGCCTCAATTGAATCTGCAGTATAATACCCATCATCATATTTCTCAGTATTAACTCCAAAACTATCAAGTATTTCTCTACCTTCCTCGCCGACAACAATTTCATTGAACAGCATTCCACCACCCCACATGCCACCGCCAATTGAAAGTTTCCTTTCAAAAATAGAGACTTTTATTCCATTTTTTGCCAGATGATATGCAAGCGTAAGGCCAGCAGGTCCGGCACCAGCAATTATTACATCTTGATCAAGGTTGTCTACAAATTTTTTTGTAAATCTTTCAACAATCGCTCTTGTTATTATTTCATCCTTTAATTTCATTTCATTTCCTCTATAATTTTTATAACCTTATTTACAACATCCGCTGCGTCTTTACCCAAAATATATGCACACGGCTCGATACCAAAATCGCCTTTATGAAGTAAAATGTCAATATCCTTTCTGTCAAAATCTAACATAAAATCCTTTGATAAATATTCATAATTCATTTTTGTTTTGTCCGGTTCTTTTACTATCGCAACGTTCATTATTGCATTTACGCCTAGTTTATTTTGAAGATCAAGCAGAAGAGAAGAAAGATGTTTACTTTTGCCAAATCTAACTCCATTCATGCTAGAAACGACCCCATCAACAAGCACTAGGCCATTTGCAAACGATGCGACATCATCAGAAGTTCTTGCATTTTCCTTTGCCATTGCAATATTAACTTTTACTTGAGGTTGTAATTCTCCCATATCCGTTCCCTTTAGCTCGAGAAAAGACTTAGTTAGATTGTCGATTATCTTGCTGTTTTCATCATAAATTATTTCGTTTTTATTTGCAATATAATAATTTCCTTCGAAGACTTCTTTTGAAAAAGTAACGCACGTTTGGAAGTGTGCTTTATTGCCATCCAACACTCTTTTACAAATGGCATGCGCAAGCTTTTCTATATTTTTGGAAATCTTTTCATTTGAACTGCAATAGTTACTTACCATGGGTTGAGAAAGGCCAAGAAGCTGTGAAATTTTTGATTGCTCCATCTTATCGGCATAAAGAATTTTTGAAATTGCTTTTTTTAGAAGGGCTTTATTTTCTCCCCCGACAATGATCGTTTCGATTACCATATTAATTGTTTATTGACAACCATTAATCATTTATAAAAACTTCTAAATTTGGAAATAGATAATTTATATGCATAATTGAATACCTGCTTGTGCTAAATATAAGGAAATTTCAACCAACTGATACGTTTGCTGTAATAAAAATAGCGTCAGATTCGCTCCCAGAAATATATAATCCAAGCATTTTCAACTATTTTTATGAGTCACATCCTCAAGGATTTATAGTTGCAGAAAAAAATCATAGCATTGTTGGATTTATAGTTGGAATAAAACCACAACACCATTCAGCTAGAATACTTATGCTTGCTGTATCGAAACTGCATAGAAAAAATGGGATTGGTGAAAAACTCCTCAAATCCTTTTTACAAGAAATGGTTAATGAAAATATAATGAATATAGAACTTGAAGTACGAATGGATAATGAAAATGCTGTAAACTTCTATCTAAAAAACGGTTTTAAAATAATAGAAAAGGTCAGCGGCTTCTACCAAAATGGAGAAGATGCATATCTATTGAAGCTTAATCGTTAGTGTTGTTGAATGTTTCCTTTTCTTTGTTGGTCATAAACCTTTCTGACATCTGTTCAAGCCTGCCAGATATCTTTTCAAGACCACAATAATTGTTATTTGAAAGCAGTTCTGCTATTCCCTGACTCAAGGCAAATACCGCTAATTTATGCTCTCTTTTAGATTTGTAAACTTGGTACGGTGTGATATCTAATGTATCGTATTTCTTGAATTCTACTCCTCCATTACGTTCAACCATATCATCCAAATGAGTTTTCAGTTGAATAAGGAACGTGTGAAGTTGTATAAGCTCATCTTTCTGCATTATATTCTTCCACCATCGCAAAATGATACTTTGAAATAACAAAAATGCTTTTTATTTCTTTCTGCAAGGCATTTATATATTAGTTCTTGATACGGGGCCGAATCCATCAAAACTAATGTAGCAATTAAGAAAAAATAATTAAAAAAAGGATTATTGCAAATCCCTTTTGGTCAAGACTTTCACCGATGCTGGTTTTTTGACAACATTCCCCATCTTTATGCCAACGATTTCTTTGACATCTTTGTTGTTTGCGACATCCAGTAATCTTTGTGTTATTATGCCATCAAAGACGACTGTTGAGATGTTATTACTTTTCTTTAATGTGTCAGTAAGTTCACGAACGGGTATTTTTTTGATTTCTTTGTCATTTTTATCGAAGAGTACTGCTTTTAGAGAGCCTGAAATGCCACTAAGGACGTTACCGTAGTTTTTCTGCTTTTCAGTAATAATCCTTTCTTGATTCTCATTCTTTGGTTCTTCTATTCTTTCTTGTTTCTGTTTAGGTTTTTCTTGCTGTTGTTTGTCGGGTATTGGTCTCTGTTTTTCCTCTGGTTCTTTCTTTTCGATTTTTATATCATACATTTCAGCATATTGTTCTGCAGGAATTTTGTTTTTCAATGCTTTCATAATTAGTTTTTGAGGAATTTCTTCTACTTCACGTGTTTGTGGCGCTCTTGCTACAAAATCAATATCCGATGTTTGTAAAAGTTCTTTTAGAATTAGTTCACCACCGCGGTCTCCATCGACAAACGCGGTTGTAATTCTTTCTTTTGTTAACTCTTTTACAGATTTTGGAATGTTTGTTCCACCAACAGCAATAGAATTTTTAATTCCATATTTAAGAAGGTTTATTACGTCTCGTCTTCCTTCAACGATAATTATCGCGTCACTTTTTTCAATGTTGGGGCCTGCTGGACAATGGTCTGGACCATAGTTTGTGATCTCCTCTACTTGAACTGCCTGTCTAACAGTGTCTGCAATGCTGTTCCCTTCGATCTTACCATCTTCCATTACTTTATTTAGCAGTTGTTTTGCTCGTTCAATTACTTTTTTCCGGCGGACTACTCGCACATCCTCTACTTCTTCTGCAGTAATCGTTGCCTTGCATGGACCAACTCGGTCAATGCTTTCAAAAGCTGCTGCAAGAATTACTGTTTCAACTTTGTCAAGCGATGTTGGAAGTGTTATTACTCCCTCACTTTTACCATTTTTAGATTCTAACTCAACTTCTATTCTACCCACACGCGCAGATCTTTGAAGTTCACGCAGGTCTAATTCATCACCGAGAAGACCCTCGGTTTGACCGAATATTGCTCCGACTACATCGGATTTTTCAATAACGCCATCTGCTTTAATGTGAGCCCTAATCATATATTTCGTTGTTGTTGGATCAATTACCATATTTTTCACCTTTTATCTATTTACTTTCCTAGTTCTTCGAAAAACAGCACCTTTATCCACTCTCTGGCAAATAATAGGCGATTAACCTTTTACTTCATTGATACTTACTTTATTTCTTTGCATTTCAATCGTTAAGTGGTTAAATATGAATTAATCATCAATTTTGACTAATTGCACCCCGTAGGTGCCATTTTTCAATTTACTCTAACTTATATGTATATATAGTTCATCCACCATATTTAAATGTTGTGTTTGTATTCAGCATAGAGTTTCATATGAGGGAAAAAATCTATATTGGTGTTGCTTGGCCTTATGCAAATGGTTCACTTCATCTTGGTCATATAGCTGGATGTTATCTTCCAGCTGATATTTTTGCAAGATATAATAGAATGAAAGGTAACGATGTTTTGATGGTTTCGGGATCTGACGAACATGGGACTCCAATAACAATAACTGCGGATAATGAAAAAACAACACCACAAGCAATCGTTGACCGCTACAACAAAGAACATACAGAAAACATGAAACAAATGGGTATATCCTTTGATCTTTTCACTCGTACAACAACTGATAACCATGAAAAAGTAGTACGGGATCTTTTTTCAACTCTTTATAAGAACGGATATATTTACAAAAAACGTGTTGAGTCTTTTTACTGTAAAGAATGTAGCCGTTTTTTACCTGATCGTTACATTGAAGGAACCTGTCCACAGTGTGGTAATGAAAAAGCAAGAGGCGACCAATGTGACGAATGCGGTAAAATCTTAGATCCACCGGAACTACAGAATGCAAAATGCAAAATCTGTGGTAGTGCACCTGAAATACGAACAAGTGAACATCTATTTCTTGCATTAAGTAAATTTGAATCAAAATTGCTTGATTGGATAAGCGATAAAAAACATTGGAAATCAAGCGTGATGAACTTTACCCAAAACTGGTTAAAAAATGGACTGAAAGATAAGGCAATAACAAGGGACATGAAATGGGGTATAAAAGTCCCAGTTGAAGGTTTTGAAGATAAACGAATCTATGTGTGGTTTGATGCAGTAACTGGATATTTATCTGCTAGTAAAGAATGGGCACAAAATTTAGGGAATCCTGATAAATGGGAAGAATGGTGGAAAAACAAGCAGGCAAGACATTACTACTTTCTTGCAAAGGACAACATTCCATTTCACAGTTTAATCTGGCCATCTATGCTCATGGGGTATGATGAATCCCTGGAGTTACCATATGACATACCTGCAAATGAGTATCTGCGACTTAAAGGTGAACAGTTTTCTAAAAGCAGAGGTATAGCTGTTTGGGTTCCAGACATTCTTGAAAAATTTGATGCTGATGCGGTTCGTTACTGTCTTTCTATTAATATGCCCGAGAATAAAGATACTAATTGGACTTGGGAGGATTTTGTAACAAAAAACAATGATGAACTGGTAGGAACTTATGGTAATTTTATCCATCGTGTTGTAACGTTTACTGAAAAAAACTTTGGGGAAATACCTAAACAGGGAACGCTGAATGATTTAGATAAAGAAGCGCTTAAGAAAATTGAGAAAACATCCAAGGAAGTATCTGATGCCATTAGTGTATGTAGTTTCAAAAAAGGTCTTAGAACAGCTATGAACCTTGCGCAGTTTGGCAATCAGTATTTTGATCAAAATCAACCATGGAAACTTGTTAAAGATGATAAAGAAAGATGTGCAACCATTCTTCACGTTTGTTTGAAAATTGTAAAAGCATTATCTGTTTTTATGGCACCGTATCTTCCATTCTCCTCAGACAAAATTTACAAAATCCTTGGAAATGAAGGTTCCATTCATAAAGAAAAATGGGATTTTGCCATGCAAGGGTTAAAAGTTGGGACAAAACTTGAGCGTCCGATCCCATTATTTAAAAAACTTAAACTTGAAGACATTGTAAAAGAAGGAGAGGGAGATCCTTTTTCAAAAATTGATCTTCGTGTTGCAAAGATAATTGATATAAAAGATCATCCGCAGGCCGATAAACTCTACATGTTACAACTTGATTTAGGGGCTCTCGGTAAGAGAGTTATTGTTGCAGGCATGAAAGCTTTTTATTCGAAAGATGAAATGCTTGGTAAAAAGATTATAGTCGTATCAAATTTAAAACCTGCAAAACTGAGAGGCGTTATGTCAAATGGTATGCTTCTTGCTGCAGAAGATGACGAAGGTAATGTGGTTTTACTTGATCCAGGGGATGCAAATCCGGGTACAGAAGTATTTGTTGAAGGCATTTCAAGGGAGCCTGTAAAGATCTTGGAGTTTGATGATTTTAAGAGTGTAAGCATGAAAATTGGAGACAATAAAGAAGTTGTCTATAACGACATGGTTTTGATGTCTAAGGCGGGCAAAGTTGTTGCCGACAAAAGTATTAAAAAAGGTGCAAAAGTATTGTAGAAGTGGAGGTAAACTATGGGAATTGTAACAGAAACAGATTTACCAGTAAAAGAATTTAAGAAAGGGAAAGTAAGAGATATCTACGAAGTTGATGATAGTCTTCTTTTGATTGTGACAGACAGGATTTCGGCATTTGACTATGTCTTGCATGAGCCAATACCAAACAAAGGAATTTGCCTCACTCAAATCTCAAAGTTTTGGTTTGACTATTTTGGAGATACCATTCCAAACCATGTTATTTCAGCAGACGTTAATGAGTTTCCAGACGAATTAAAAGAATACAAAGATGTGCTTGTTGGACGAAGCATGCTTGTAAAGAAAGCCAAAGTGTTTCCTATCGAGTGTATTGTTAGGGGTTATATTTCTGGTTCTGCTTGGAAATCCTATCAAGAAGATGGAACAGTATGTGGTATAAAACTACCCAAGGGTATGAAGGAATCAGAAAAATTTGATGAACCTCTTTTTACACCTTCTACAAAGGCTGATTCAGGTCATGATATCAATATTAGTTTTGAAAAGATGAAAGAAATAATTGGTGATGAGGATGCTGAGAAACTCAAAGAGCTATCACTTAAGATATACAATGAAGGTGCCGAGTATGCACGTAAAAAAGGAATTATTATTGCTGATACAAAATTTGAGTTTGGTAAAATAGACAATGAAGTGATTTTAGTCGATGAGGTGCTCACTCCTGATTCTTCTCGTTTTTGGCCAGCTGATCTGTATGAGCCTGGTAAATCTCAACCAAGTTTTGATAAACAATATGTGCGGGATTACCTAAGTAGCACTGGTTGGGATAAAAACTCGACACCGCCGCATCTGCCAGAAGATATTGTAGCTGGGACTCAGAAGAATTACCAGGAAGCATATGAACGGATCACTGGTAAAAAGTTTATGTTTTGAAAAAACTTATTTTGTAAAAATGTCAAAATGTACATTTGTAATGTAAAATATAAAATAAAGAAAGAGAGAAAGTAAAGATTGTTTAAATTAGAGTTTGTTCTTCAACGTTGACATCTTCAGCAATGACTGGCCTAA
>CAYLKT010000035.1:0-6374 GCA_964384305.1 uncultured Thermoplasmatales archaeon
AGTAAGGTTCATGTAGTAGGTTCTTCGATGGGCGGGATGATTTCACAGGAGTTTGCAATAAACTATCCCGACATGGTTGACAAGCTTGTTTTGTGTTCAACATCAGCAAAGCCAAGAGATACGGTAAAAGATGCATTATCTGAGGGATTTAAGGACATATTAGACAAAAATATTGAAGATATATTGCAGTTAAAGCACAAAAGGCCACTTCTCGAAAAAATCTTTAACTATCTTGTTCAACAGCTGTACAGTGATAAATTCATAAGAGAAAATAAGAAATTGATAGAAAGCACGGTACAAGAATTCGCATCTGATATATCCTACCTAGAAACTTTTATAAAACAAACGAGGGCCATCCGTCTTCATGATACTGTTGATAAGTTACATTTAATACGAGCTGAAACACTTGTTATTACAGGTACAAACGATAGATTGATACCTGCAAAAGCGTCAGAACTTCTTGCAGAAAAGATTCCAAAAGCAAGACTTGTAAAAATAAAAGGTGCAAGTCACGGCTTTCATTTGGAGCAAGCAGCGGTTTTCAACAAGGCTCTTCTTGACTTTTTGCTTGGAAACTAAACTATATTTGCAATTTTTTGCCCTATTAAAAACGTAGCAAGATATGTGGGAACATCTTGTTTTCCTTTTTCTAAATCAAATTTTTCTCCTTTCATTTCAATTTGAAAAGCCTTGTCTAGCTCTATTTCCACACCTTTATCTGGTATTGCTATTGTATCAGTCAAAGGATTAAAATTATCTAACTGGTCAATATTTATTTTTGTAACCCTAAAGGCCGTTTTTCCATGAAGGGAGCCAGGTAATCTAATAAGTCTTTTTATGTCGCAAGTAACTGGCTCGTCTGTTTCCCCTGCACCCATCATAACAGCAGTTTTTCTAAGGGCATTGTTTAGGAAAAACTTTCTAATTGTTTTTGTTTGATCAAGGTTCCCTTCCTTTATCCTTTTAATCCTTTCCTCAGACAAATCTGTAAGTAGTTTTTCCGCTTCCTTTTCTTTTACGCCATATTCTTTTAATTTTTCTATTGGGTATTCGCTGTTCTTTATTTCACTTACAATTTCAATTATTCCTCTGCTAATTCGCCCTCTCCATCCCGCCTCCGTTGGCTTTGGCATTTTTAGTGTTTTACTGGTCGGTACTGTTCTCCCTCTAACTTTCATTGTACTTGTTACTTGTTCATGGAATAATACTGACTCTATTAGATCTCTTCCAGTTATATAATCAACAATTTCTCTTCTTTCATTGCTGTCAAGACACATAATTTTCGGGTCTTTTACGTGACAGTGATATCCTCTTCCGCCACTGAAGTAAAGCTCAAGATGCTTTTCATCAAAACCAAAATCACAAATCAGAAAATCATTGACAAGTTTTTTAAATTCTTCTTTTACAAGTTCTAATTGTTCTGTATATGAATATCTTTCTGCGTTTGGAAGGTGGTCTGAATCTAAATCAAAAATCAATTCGGCACCCATCCACTCCTTTTCCTGCATTGTGGGTGCGTCTGGCTTTTGATAGTATGCTGTAGAATAATATGCATGTGCAGGACTTTTTTCTTTTACAAAATTTGAAAAAGTTCTTTTTTTGTCAAATGAAAGGTGCCTATACATGCCTCTTCCACCAAAGAATACGAATGCAAATTCGCGTTTTCCAAAGCGATCTGGAAGTTCAATGTTGCTTTTTTCATAGTATTCTTTAAATCTACTTTTTAGAAATTCTAGTGATTCCGTTGTCGTTGAAAAATTGCCCATTGCAAGAATTGAATAGTCTTTTACCCTATAACATTTATTCTAAAATAATTCTGCCAATACTATATTTCCAAAAGATAAAGTTTTAACATAGACAGCATATACATACAGTGATGAGCAACATTATAGAAGATGAATTGCTTTCTTCGTCTGTAATAAAAGATCTTAATGTCCTTGATTTTAATTACGTTCCAGAAGAGCTCCTGCATAGAGATGAACCTCTTAAATTTCTTGCTCAAATGTTTAAACCATTACTCTCAGGAGTGGCACAAAATGCTGTAATTAGGGGTCCTGTGGGAACAGGAAAAACCGTTATTGCAAAAAAATTTTGTAGTTCTATTGTGAAAATTGCGAGAAAACAGGGAAAAACAATCGAGTATGTCCATATAAATTGTAGAAAACGATCAAAGGATGCAATGGTGCTTCTTGGTATCCTAAACCATTTTGACTCACGTTTCCCAGATCGTGGTTTTTCGGTTCAGGAAATGCTTGAGGTACTCAGGAAACAGCTACAAAGAAAAGATGCACAATTACTTGTAGTGCTTGACGAGGCCGATGCCCTCTTGCAAAAAAAGGATTCTAATCTTATATATAGCTTGACACGTTTTTCGGATGAATCCTCGATGAATAAAATCTCTGTCTCTTTAATTCTCATATCTCAGAAAGACATTCTTCCAATGTTGGATATGGCTTCACTTAGCACTTTCAAACGTGGCAATGTTCTCCTTTTGAATAAGTACACCCGCGATGAGCTATATGATATCGTACAACAGCGCATGCAACTAGCTTTTCGTACGGGCATAGTTGAGAACGATTGTATCGATCTTATATCTGATATTGCATCTGAATGGGGCGATGCACGTTTTGCAATAGAGCTACTTTGGAAAGCAGGTACTGCTGCAGATCATCAACATGTTGACATTGTTACACCAGAACATGTCCGAGCGGCAAAAGCAGAGACCTATTCTGTTGTGACTGAGTCAAAACTTCGCAATCTTGAACGTCATCAGCTGCTTACTTTACATTCTGTTGCAAAAAGGCTAAAAAAAGATGGCACTGCTTACGTCAACACTGGTGATGCTGAAAAAACATATGCTGTTACTTGTGAAGAGTATGGCGAGAAACCTAGGTCACATACGATGTTCTGGAATTATCTTAAGAAAATTGAAAGTGCTGGTTTTGTGACCATAAAAGCATCAGGCAAAGGTCATCTTGGAACAACGCAGCTTATTTCGTTACCTGATATACCGGCAGAAATTGTAAGCAACAAAGTTGAGGAATTATTGAAATAAACTCTTATTGAACGTGCAGTTACTTCTTAATGGACATTTAGTGCATTCCGGCTTTTTTTTACAATAGTTCTTTGCCAGTATTACAATTTGTGCGTGAAGTCTGTTGTAGATTTGTGTAATTTCGCTGTCTTGGTATTTTTTGCAGAGATCTTTTTGAAAATAGTTTTGGATATCATCATAAGAGATGTTTGTGTCGAATGGTAATCTTTTACAGATCCGTTTTGTATATGCATCTACAACAAAAATAGGCATGTTTCCAGCATACAAGAGTATAGAGTCTGCAGTTTCAGGACCAATGCCGTTTAGCGAGAGTAGTTCATTCCTAAGCTTGTGAAGATCTTTGTCAAAGAACTTGTCTAAGCTGCTATCATAGTTATCATGCAAATATAATGCAATATTTTTGACACGATCTGCCTTTTGGTTAAAGAAACCTGATGGTTTTATCATTTCTTGTAAACGGTTTATGTCGATTTTTATGATTTTTTTTATATCAAGTGCATTTTTTGATTTGAGGTTCATCAGTGCTTTTTCTACGTTTGACCATGCCGTATTCTGAGTAAGTAGTGCGCCTACCATGATCTCGAATCTTGGATCGCTACCGTTTTTTTCATGGTATGTTCTATCCATTGGCCACCAGTTTAGATTTCCAAATTCTTCTAGTAAATTTGTATATAGTGTTTGCGGAGTTAATCTCATCTAATTCACTGTAAATTTATACTGAGTATGGATTGTTTCTTATAATTATTGTGTATATTTTAAAAGTTGTATTTTACTTGATTAGAATTACTAAAATCGATTTCCAATTATTTGGCTTTATGAATGCAAAAGTGTTATGTTGATATTTATCATAGCGTTCCATGATATAATTTCATAGCAAAATACTAAAATACTAACTATATTTCACCCCTAAAACAGCGGGCCAGTGGTCTAGTGGTTATGACGTCGCGCTTACAACGCGGAGGTCGCCGGTTCAATTCCGGCTTGGCCCATTATTTTCTTGGACTGCCTTTATATGAAACAAAAGTATTGAGGGTTTGTTGGTTTTACTGTGTTTTCTTCTTCGGCATTTTCATGGAATTTGAGGACACGATTAACCCAATTGTACGGTGCTTATTTACGATAGATACTATTCAACGTAAAAGATGTAGTTTATGGTAGCCTGGATTTTAGTAATGGGGCCAAACTGATACCGTTGTTAGATGAGATATCCATTGCAAATTTTACTCTACTGTGCGTTGTACCCCGCATTTTGATAACTTGAAGTGTTCTTATCAGGTCTCCCTTTCTCTCAACATCTCCTAAAAGTATTATGCCATCTGCAATAAACTCTTCTACGGCATACTGGGAATATTGAAAAACACGTGGGGGTATTTCCGACGTAAAAATGGATGTGCAGTTCATGGCTGCAAGAGAAGAGCCAAGTTTAAAAATAAAATCTCTGATCATTTCTTTTGTTTGTAACCTGTAACATAATGCAGTTATTGAGTCGATTACTAGTCGTTTTACATTTAACTCATCGACTATATTACACAATACATCTAGTAGGGCACTAGCTTCTTCTACTGTATATTTCCCTACATCTAGGCCTAATCGTTCACTTATAATTCTTAAATCTATAAGATTAACCATTCCTGACTCGACTAGTTTTTTATCATAAAAATTAAATCCTTCCATATTTTTTGTTAGTTTAAACAATGGTTCCGTCACCGTAAAAAATATCCCTCGTTCGCCTTGCCTAGCACCGTCTGCTAAAAATTGCATGCACAATGTAGTTTTACCTGAACCACTACTTCCAGCTAAGAGAATAGCACTACCTACTGGGAGACCCCCATTTAACTCTTTGTCAAGTTCCCCTACCCCTGTCTTGCATATCTTCGATCTATTTGCGACTCTTTTTTCTACCAGTTTTACATCATATTCCATATTGTGTCCTCACCATTATAATCAGATTAATTCCATTTCTCTGATATTTACTTATTACTGACCGCTGTTTTTTTCTTCTCTTAATCGCCCGTATCTGTAAATCTTTGATATTTAGTGAAGAAGTCCTAATGATTTAAGTTCTTTTGATAATTTTTCTGCTGCTTTTTCCACATCTTCAACGTTTTTCGCTCCGGTGCACACTATTTTCCCAGAGCTAAAAAGCAACATGGCTACTTTTGGTTCCGCTATTCTATATACCATCCCTGGAAACTGTTCAGGTTCGTATTCGATCTTATCTAGACCTAGGCCCATGGCTGTTTCTGTAAGATTAAGCTCGCCTTTAAGGTCACCCACGGCTACTATATTCTGGACAGTTATCTTAGGATTTTCATATACATCCACGCCCAGTTTTTTTAATCTCTCTGCTATTATCTTAATGGTCTTACGTACATCTTCAACATTCTTGGCACCCGTACAGTTAGCTTTTCCACTTTTAAAGAGAAGTGTGGCAGTCTTTGGGTTGCTTAGTTTGTAAACCAGCCCCGGGAACTGTTCGGGTTCGTATTCGGTTCCTTCCACAGACTGTATTATCATATCTAGGTCTAACTTATCGGCGAATGCTGTAGATGCTACAATATTCTCTACTCTTATTTCCATCATGTTATATCACTTCCTGGTTGATGTTGTTTCTATTTTATATGGTAAACCAAATGGGTACGTAATCAATTACTCCAATATGCTGTTTTCGCTTTGAAATTAAACGTTTTTGGGTTAATCTAGATTCAGATAGAGAATAGATCCAACTATTAAACATTGTGCAAAAATGGTTTTTTGTCGAAAGTTTTTTCCCATGTGTGTCTATTTAAGATAAACTTAGCCCGGGACATTTTGACACATGGGGGAAAAAGAATGGTTGAAAGAATATTATTCTCGCTCGAAAACTGTATGAAATGCATACAAACAAAAGACCTTTTAACAGAAAGAAACGACATAAAAATTGTAACATTTCCACACGACTTAAATGGATGGAGTGAGGAACAAATACACGAAGCAAAATCACATGAGGTCTTTGAAGATTTACATAAAACTGCTCCTATTCTATGGCATGATGGAGATAAAAAAATTGGATATCTGAGAATTAGAAAATGGCTGCAAGATAATGAGGAATAATTCTTTGTTTGTTATCTATGCTACTCCAAGTTTTTAATCGTATTTTTCATTTGTTTGTACCAGTTATCTATGCATTTTTCTAGGGCTTCTTTTGTTTTTTTGTCGTCATTGTGTTTGTATGTATGATAATATCCCCCTGTTTCTATTGTTTTTGTGTTTTTTGTGCATATCCCACAGCAGGTTAATTTTTGTAGGGAGCGATATATTGTGCTTCTATCTTTGTCCA
>CAYLKT010000035.1:6474-8607 GCA_964384305.1 uncultured Thermoplasmatales archaeon
CCACAGCAGGTTAATTTTTGTAGGGAGCGATATATTGTGCTTCTATCTTTGTCCAATATTTTTGATAGATCGTCTGCTCGTGTTTCTCCCATTTTTTTTAGATTTCTATGGACTGTCATGTCTAGGCTGTTTAGGTCAAAAACACATTTTATTACATCTTCACAGCAAATGTTCTCATAGGATTTGATGGATTTCATCAGTTACACATATACTTCAGTTGTTTATAACGGTTGTGCATAATTTTTGCACAAACATTATATAGCGCGCTCGTTATCACACCAAAACAATGAACGATGAACTTGAAGAAATAAAAAAAAGAAAACTTGAAGAATTAAAGATGCAGTACATGAATGGAGGAAAAAACATTATGGAAGAAAGCATGCCAAACACGCCACTACATATGACAGATAGCAATATTGACGAAAATATTAAAAAATATCCTGAAGTTATTATAGATTGTTGGGCTCCATGGTGCGGGCCATGCAGAATGGTTGGTCCAATTGTTGAAGAACTAGCAAAAGAAATGCAAGGTAAAATAGTATTTGGAAAGCTCAATGTAGATGAGAATCCGCAGACAAGCACAAAGCATCAAATAATGAGCATACCAACAATGCTTGTATTTAAAAATGGAGAACTAGTGAATAGGATCATTGGTGCAATGCCAAAAGAAGTTCTGAAACAAAGGCTAGGGTTGTACCAATAGTTACTTATATCTGTTAAGATAACTCGATGTAAAGGTGAGTCTGATAAGAAAAAGATCAAGAGAGCCAAAGAAGCCAAATATGCTTAAAAATTCCAATGTCAAACTAGTCCTTATAGTTGCAGTAATTGTTATAATTGTTTCAATTTCTGGAATTTATGCCACGACTGTTGATTTTGGATCTGATTCACACCAGAGTCTATGGGGAAATGCACCTAATTTTTCATTAAAAACAATTGATGGCGACACATACAAACTCTCAGATCAATTGGGAAAAGTGATAATTCTAGATTTTATGGGTGTCGATTGTTCTGCTTGCCAGGTCCAGATGATTGATTTAAAAGAAGTGTCAGAAAACTATCCTGATGTTGAAATTGTTTCGATAGATGTTATGACTGCTATGGGGGAAAATGCAGATTCAGTCAAAGCATTAATTAATGCATTTAAACAGCAAGGGGGAATTGACTTAGACTGGGTCTTTTTACTTGACACTCCACAAAATATTGTTGGCAGTAAATATGTTACAACTGGTGCTATTCCAACGATTTATATAATCGATCAAAAAGGAAATATTTATCATTCTCATGCGTCTTATACCAAGTATAATATATTGGCTTCAGAATTGGATGAACTGTTAAGTTAATTGAGGAGGTAGAATGTGAGAGATTTGAAATATAGTTTAGTTGTAGCTATAGTTATATTAGGTTTTCTTTTAACAGCCACGACTATTCAAGCAGAACCAGAAATAAAAGAGATAATATTGAATCCAGAAAATCCTGCACCAAAAGATACGATTACATTTACTGTTACACTGGAAAGCAATGAAGATATTGATGGAGTGAGATTAATTCTTGAGGAATGTGAAGAGGGTCTTTGTTACCAAGATGGTTTCAACAAGTCCATGGAAAAAACTAATGACGGCAAATATGAAGTAGAGATTACTTTGAAACATCAGACTGCAATTGAAGTTAAGTACAGACTCAAGATGAAAAGTGGAGATGTATGGTACGACTCAGATTTAATGGAACTTGCTCTTTCTGCACATCAAAATAACGGACAAGATCCTGGTAACAGTTCTCCAGGATTTGGGGTTGTTACCTTGCTTGTAATGCTTTCAATTGCATTGTTATTGTACAAGAAAAAGAGATTCAAATGAAACTAAAAATAAAAAGGCTTTTATCTCAATTTTTCTTTCTTTTCGCTTCCAATTTAGGTTTTAAAATTCCGAATATTTTCAATGGAAAAACTGGCTTTTGTTACCCTTTTTTCTACTGTCATTCCTGCCCTACTGCATCTGCTGCGTGTCCATTAAAAGCAATTGAAAACGCGGTTCATAACACTGGACTTGATTTTACAAAGATAAATTGGAAACTTCTGTTGTTTCCAATTTTTATAATTGGTATTGTTGGAATGATATCTGGTAGGGCTGTATG
>CAYLKT010000036.1:0-8510 GCA_964384305.1 uncultured Thermoplasmatales archaeon
AACTAAGACATAATTTTCATAACTAACATGGGCTCGTGGTCTAGCTGGTTATGACGTCGCCTTGACATGGCGGAGGTCTTGAGTTCAAATCTCAACGAGCCCATTTCATGAGAGAAGCATCTTATCTTGAGAATGAAAATAAAGAGATAGAGGACATCTACAAAGAACAGATTAATGCTCTGACGAAAAGGATTGCAAAAGGAGAGAAAAAGTAATACAGAACTAAACATAATAAAAAGCTTGGAATTCAGGATGCCTCTAGGATAAATCTTATAAATAAGAAGTATATACGCTATCAAACTTCAAAAGAAGTGTAAATAGAAAGAGAACCTATATGACAAAACAAATTTGTCGAAAAGGAGGTAAAAAATTATGGCAAACAAACCACATTTGAATTTAGTAATTATTGGTCATGTCGACCATGGGAAATCCACGCTAGTAGGAAGAATCCTACTTGAATCTGGACAGTTCCCGGCACACATGCTTGAGAAATATAAAGAAGAAGCAAAAGCAAAAGGAAAGGAAAGTTTCGCCCTTGCCTGGATTTTCGACAATCTGAAGGAGGAGAGAGAAAGGGGAGTTACAATTGACGTTGCTCATAAGAGGTTTAACACGGATAAATATTATTTCACAATCATCGATGCTCCTGGGCATAGAGACTTTGTCAAAAACATGATTACCGGTACATCACAAGCAGATGCAGCGATACTTGTTGTTGCAGCGCCTGAAGGAATTATGGCTCAAACAAAAGAACACATGTTTCTTGCCAGAACCCTTGGCGTCAAACAAATGATTGTTGCAATTAACAAAATGGATGACACCAAACCACCATATGACAAAGCAAGATATGAAACTGTAAAAGCTGAAGTTGACAAACTTGCAAAAAGTGTTGGTTACAAGGATGACCAAATCCAATACGTGCCAGTTTCTGCATTTGTAGGGGATAACTCTGCAAAAGATAAAGGTAAATTAGATTGGTGGAATGGGCCAACTGTCCTTAAAGCAGCAGATAATTTCGTAGCGACTGAAAAACCAACTGGCTTACCATTAAGATGGCCAATTCAGGATGTTTATACAATTAAGGGTGTTGGTACAGTCCCAGTTGGAAAAGTCGAAACTGGAATTATGAAACCTGGTCAGAGCATTAGTTTCAAGCCAAGCATGAAGCCAGGCGGTGTAGTTGGAGAAGTAAAAACAATTGAAATGCACCATGAACAGTTAAGCCAGGCAGAACCAGGTGATAATGTTGGTGTAAATATCAGAGGAGTTGCTAAAAACGAAATCCGCAGAGGGGACGTGGCAGGACCATCGAATGACCCGCCGACTGTCGCAAAATCATTTACAGCACAAATAATGGTTCTAAATCATCCATCAGTCATAACAAAAGGATACACACCAGTATTCCACTGCTATACTGCACAAGTTGCATGTAGATTTGAAGAAATCCTGAAGAAACTTGATCCAAGGACGGGGCAAGTAAAAGAAGAGAACCCAGATTTCATCAAGACGGGAGATGCAGCAATTGTAAAGGTTGTTCCAACGCGCCCAATGGTCATTGAGCCATCCAAAAAGATTCCACAACTTGGAAGATTTGCAATTAGAGACATGGGGCAAACTGTAGCTGCAGGTGTATGTCTTGAAGTAGAAGAAGCGAAATAAGCTTCTTTCTATTTTTTTCTATTAAACTAGATTTTTGGAGTAAACCATAATGGCACAAAAAGCACGGATATCACTTGTAAGCACTAATGCAAAAAAACTTGAGGAAGTTTGTAATCAAATTAAGATGATAGCAGAAAGAACAGGCGTTGCAATGGGTGGGCCTATCCCACTTCCAACAAAGCACTTAAAAATCCCCTGTAGAAAATCTCCAGATGGCGAGGGTACGGAGACGTGGGATCGCTGGGAAATGAGAATACATAAAAGATTAATTGATCTAGATGCTTCCGATAGAGCACTCCGCCAACTTATGAGGATTCAAGTTCCAGATGGAGTAAATATTGAGATTGTACTGAGATCATAATATTAAAAACCAGAAACTCTTTTTATTTTGTTTTACTTTACATATTTTATATTATTTGTGCTGAGGTAGCAAAGCCTGGCCCACCGCGCCGGTCTTGAAAACCGGTTCCCATCAGGGAGCGGGAGTTCGAATCTCCCCCTCAGCGTAATTTTATAATTTATATAAAATAAAAAAAACTATTTGGAGAAAAAGCGTTATTTGTCTGATGGATGCAAAGATGATTTTCCCTGACAGAAACTATTTAATTTTATATAATGTTACGAAATTGTGATTTGATCGAGGAAAAAATTATGACAGAAGAAACAACAGAAAAGGGAACAACTGAAAAAAGAAGAAATGATGAAAACGTAATATATGTTGGAAAGAAACCTCCGATGAGCTATGTACTTGCGATAGTAACACAGTTTCAAGGTAGTGGTTCGGATGAGGTTGTAATAAAAGCTAGAGGACGTTCTATAAGTACCGCAGTAGACGCAGCAGAAATAACAAGAAATCGGTTTGTTACAGATGCGGAAATCAAGGACATAAAAATTGGAACTGAAAGTATCACCAATGAAGAGGAAGGCAGAACTTCTAATGTATCTTCAATTGAGATAATCTTAACAAAGAAGAGTAAATAGATAGTAGAACGTTAAGCTAATAAGACAATGCCCATGTCTAGTTCTAGTTTTTTTGTGCCCTTTTTGTACCTATTTCTAATGGTAAATTCTGGGGCACCTGCACAAAAAAACAAATTATAGTAAAAAATTACCGTTTTCTTATTAGCCACTCTTTTTGCATTTAGAGGGTTTTGTTTTTTCAAGGAAATAATCTATCCATGCTGCTTTAACACTTGGTATCTTCTCATTTTCAATCAGCTTTAAAATATCCTCATGTTCTTTTGTCGTCACTAGTTTTCTAAGCGATGAAATACCAATTCTAGCATCATCCTTCTTAACAGAAGGAGGGTTTGAGCGGGATAATTTTCTTAACCAAGATTTTTGTTTCTTTTTTGTATCATGTTTCATTATATTCCCCTTTTTAAAAAATATAACATTAAAACGAATATTTCTTTATAAAAGGTGGGAGTACTATTGGTTAAAAACCTTTTTGTTGGTTGTTGCTCCTATGGATAGGTGGAAAAAAGATATAACACAATAATTGTATTCAATTAGAAAACATTGTAGAAAATTGATAATATGAAAAGTTGTTGCATAGATTACAAATGCATTCAATGTTGTTTAGATACAAACATGCTCCTATCACATCAAGATATAGAACGAATAAAAAGACTAGGGTTTGACACTAATTTTTTTGTTACTAGAAGAGATGGATGGTTACAATTAAAAAATCAAGATGGGCGGTGTGTCTTTCATAGTAGCATAATGTGCACGATTTATGAAAATAGACCTGAAGGATGTAAATTATATCCTATTATTTATGATAAGGATAAGAAACATGCGGTATTTGATAAAGATTGCCCGCAAAGAGACAAATTTTATATGTCTAAGAGTATCACGAAACAACTATATGATCTAGTTTCAAAAGTAGAAAGTGAAAGAACCCAACGAAAGAAATTGAAAATGAAATGGTAAGGTATTACTTTCCAAAGATCAGGATATCTCTGCTATAATTTTACAATTCAAGTTTACAGGAGAAGACGTTGATTTTTTACCGGTAAATACACGCCAATATCTCCCCCTTAGCGTCATTATTAAAAAACAACGGTAACTTTTTGAATATATTGCTTGTTCTAAGTCTGAAGACAAGATGAAGATAGATCCATGGAGTTCAACAACATATCAAGACTATGCACGACTTCGTGACGAATTTGGAATAGAAGAGTTTTCAGAAGATTTATGGAAAGATTTACCAAAATCACATAAACTTTTAAGAAGAGGGGTAATTTTTGGACATAGAGGCTTCCAAAAAATAAAAGATGCAATAGTAGAAAAAAAGCCATGGGCAATTCTTACAGGGCTTATGCCATCTGGAAAAATGCACTTGGGACATAAAATGGTAATCGACGAAGTAATTTTTTATCAGAGTCTTGGCGCAGACATCTTTATTGCTGTTGCCGATATTGAAGCATTTGCGATAAGAGGATTCAGCCTAAAGAAAACAAAAGAAATTGCCATAAAAGAATATATCTCTAATTACGTTGCACTTGGTTTAAAACCTGAAAGATGCCGCATCTATTTCCAATCAAAAAGCCAGGATGTAAAAGACCTTGCATACATATTAGGAAAAAAGATAAACTGGTCTCAGATGCAAGCAACCTATGGTTTCACAGGGCAAAGCAACATGGCACATATCTTTTCTCCACTTGTTCAAACAGGAGATATCCTGCACGTCCAGCTTGAAAAATTTGGGGGTGCGAGGCCAACACTTGTCCCTGTAGGCGTTGACCAAGATCCCCATATAAGACTAAGCAGAGATATTGCCCAAGCGCATAGGCTTTATAATGTAACATTAACAAAAGATAAAAAAATTGGGGTTTTTGTAAAGGTTGACAAAGAAATAAATAAACTTCTCGATAAAGCAGAAAGCACACTTAACAAACTAAAATTTACCAGATTAAAAAGAATTTCAGATTACAAGGCAATATATATCGAAGATGCCACCGAAGTAGATATTCCAAAAATAAACGACGCTCTTGCAAAAATCGAGGTTTCACTTGGAGGATACGGCTTCTTGCAACCATCGGCAACATTCCATCGATTCATAACTGGCCTTACTGGAGAAAAAATGTCATCATCAAAACCAGAAAGCGCAATATTCTTATCAGATACACCAGAAGATGCTAGTAAAAAAATCATGAACGCAAAAACAGGTGGAGCAGCAACGCTCGAAGAACAAAAGAAAAATGGTGGAAAACCAGATGAATGTGTTATCTATGAGTTATTTTTATATCATCTAATCGAAGATGATAAAGAATTAGGAGATATCTATACCTCATGTAAAAACGGAGAAAGGGTGTGTGGACACTGTAAAAAATATGCATCTGAACTTATGAAAAAATTGCTTACAGATCTCCAAGAGAAAAGAAAAGACATGAAAGATAAAATCGATGACTATCTGGGCTAATCATAAGATTTGTAAAGCCCTTCATTCTCTGCTATTTCTTCAAATTTTGAATCGATTTTTTTCTGTTTTTGTGATAGATTATTCTTAATGTTGTTAAAAACTTCTTTTGACCCAGATGCAGATCCTCTTAACGGAATGCTAAGACCATAATCTTTTTTGCCTTTCATCGCAGAATCAAGTATTTCCCTTGGATGCACTCCGTTTTCTATATTTTTTAGGATTTTTTGAAAATCTCCTTGAAGTAATCCAAAATCACCGGAGTATTTACTTATCTCATTTTCTACATTTTCATCAACATTTCTTGCAATTTTTCCCCCGACCCCCAGCACCTCATAAGGACTCTTCTGGTGCTCCTTTAATAGATATATCCCGACATTAGGATTGAAAATGTAATAGTCCTTTGAAAGCCTCTTTTCATCACTACCAAAAACTGCTTTCCACTCTTTTGGATGTTTTTTGCCATTTTTTATTAAGTCGTTTAAGACTTCATACCGTGATTTTATTTTCAATTGAGTCAGAACCTAAATTTGAGTTTAATATATAAGCAAAAAAGACATTATAAAATTATGCTTGTTAAAGAAATAATGACTCCCGATTTAATTACCATTCATCCGCTAAACACAATATCAGATGCGATAAAAATTATGACAAAAAACAACATTAAAAAATTGCCAGTTGTGACAAAAGGAGAAATGGTTGGTATAATAACCACAACAGATATTTCAAGAGCGAGACTGGAGTTATCGAAAAGACTTATTGACTCTTGGGTAAAACCAGAATGGATGGATTAAACATTTACCCAAAATATTGTAATTTCTGCAGGGACCTTTCTTTTTGATTTCTTATTTTCTTCACTCATATTTAACTACCTTCTTTAAGTTTTAATGCTAGTGCCCTTGCTCTGTTTCCAACAACAAGAACTTTTGCTATAAATTCCATCTCTTTTGCTTCTATAAGGTTTGATACTTGTCCAACGATCATCATTTTTTATCGCTCCTCACTTAGTGTTTTGTAAGTTGCCTTTAAAAGGGATTGTTGTACAATTCTTGCCAGGGATCCTTACAGTTGTTGCCTAAACGTATTGCAGTAAAAACTCAAAGATAAATAAGAGCAGGATGATTATTCAGAAAAGATGTTGTCTATCATCCACTGCGGATCAAATGGGATTTGATCTTCGTATCCCTGACCCATTCCAATAAAAAGTAACGGCTTTCCAATAGTATAAGCAACAGAAAGTGCACTACCACCTTTGGCATCGGTATCTACTTTTGTAAGAATTATCCCATCAATTCCCACAATTTCATTGAATCGTTTTGCCTGCTCTACTGCATCGTTTCCTGCAAGTGCATCTCCAACAAAAATAATAAGATCTGGCTTTGCAACACGTTTTATCTTTGCCATTTCATCCATTAAATTAATATTTGTTTGAACTCTGCCGGCAGTGTCAAGCAATACAACATCCTTGTGTTTTGCTTTTGCATGATCAATCGCATCAAAAGCAACTGCCGCTGGATCTGCATTAGCACCGTGTTTTATTATTCTAACACCAACTTTATTGGCATGTATCTCCAGTTGCTCAATTGCACCTGCTCTGAACGTATCGCCTGCAGCCATAACAGACGACATCCCTTTCCTTTTAAGATAAGTTGCCATCTTTGCAATGGAAAGTGTTTTTCCGCTTCCATTCACACCAACAAACATTATTACGATTGGTCTTTTGGCGTCTTCCAAGAATTTATCAAAATCGAGTGCACCTGCAGTCAACACATGAGTTATAGCATTTTTTAAAACATTTTCAACAATTTCACCAATTTTTGATTTTTCAATCAAAACATACCGCAGTTCTTCTTTAATGTCCTTTTTAATTGACTCAATGACACTGTAAGCAACATCAGATTCAAGAAGACCCACTTCTAAATCCCACAAAAGATCGTCTAGTTTTTCCTCACTAATTGTTCTCGTGGTTTTTCTATCTACTTTAACCACTTCCTCAATACTCTTTTTTGCCCGTAGGGTATGTTCGAGTTCCGTCTCAATGCTTTTTTCAATTTGCTTGTCAATTTCTTCTTCTCTTTTTCTCCTTGCAATCTCAGCTCTTTTTCGCCTAGTCTCAAACTCAGGTTTTTCTGTTTTTGCGAGGAGTCTGTCTATCTTTTTATCGACAACATCTTGCTTTTTTTCTTCAATTTTTGGTTTTTGAACTATGGAAGTTTCTGCAACTATTGGTTTCTTTTCAATTGATTTTTTTATACTTTCCAAATCAATTTGTTTTTCTTCAGGTTTTTTTATAGCTTCAGGTGCTTTAATTGGCACAGGTTTCTTCTCTATGACAGGTTCAGGTTGTACTTTCTTTTCCTCTTTTTTTAATTCTGCTTCAAGCTCCGCTTCTAACTTATCTTCGAATTTTTTAATTTTTTTCTTTAAAAATTTGAACATAACCTATACCTACTTTCACCCTTGTTGAACTTCAGCCATAATCCGTTGTGCCTTTTGCGACACTTCTGCAGCCTCGTTTTCTATTTGCTGCATCATTGAATTCAATCGCCCTTGGGTCTTCTGCAAGTCTTCAATTCTTTTATTAATTTGTTTTACCGCATCTTCAGATGTTTTTTCAGTTACGATACCTGCACCAATATCAAATAAAACTTTTGATGGATCCTTTATTTGTCCATTAATAAATGTACTACCCCCCATAGGGAACAAAACTTCGGAATTTTTTTCTGCTTTACTGAGTTGTTCCAGTGTCACTTTTGCCTTACTATAATCCATTATTGCAGCCTGTACATAGGATGCTTGCATATCCATTGCATTCATCTGTTCCTTATAATGCTCAATTATCGCCATGTATTTAGTCAATTCATCTTCACTTGTCACAACATCACCAACAACAAATTCGTATCATCGAATAATAAAGGTATTATTAATGTATTGTGGGAGAAAATAGATACTATTTGAAAGTTATCTTAATGCAAATTCCTTTCATTCTGGAAAAGTGTAAGATCGATATTACTCCAGTCATCAAAGTCGTTTTTTCCATGGGAGCCATCAGAATAATCAACAAACTGATACATCCATCCATAGTTCATAACACTTTTATAATTCCTCCAGACCCACCAATCTCCATTCCATGGATAAACAGAATCATGGTTATCACATCCTGGCAAATTATCATGAAAAATTCCCAATACGTGACCTGTCTCATGCATCATTGCTGAAGCATAAAGTATTGCTCTTTGCTTTTCTTTATCATTTGTTTTATGGGAAAACAAAAATATAAGTGGCCACATGTCCACATATTGCAATTCCTCGTGACGCTTTGTCGACACCTGAAAGCAGTCGCCTAAAATAGAAAAATTTTCAGAATCGTTTCGATCTCCTACAATACTTGGCCACATATTTCCAGGATGAATATCACAATAATATG
>CAYLKT010000037.1:0-6303 GCA_964384305.1 uncultured Thermoplasmatales archaeon
CTACATGTTTATCCTTCGATAGGCATTCCTTAATCATGTCGTGGGTGTAAACCTCGTTATCATAAGATGCGTAGAAAAGAATTGTAGATGATTGTTTGAACTCGTTCGTTTCAAAAAGTCTTTTTTTAATCAGATTACTTTTTTTTAAGATGGCATCTTTAGATAAATCATATCTCTTTTTTATTAATATTTTGCGGAGTTCATTTTTCATTCTTATATGTAAAACCTGTTGGCTGTATTGAATTTAACTGTTGTTTTCATGATTTTTTCTTTTGATTTTATTTCTTTTCTATACTTTTCTTTCATGTTCAAATCTTTATAAATCTTCTTTACTAAATACCTTCTTAAATACAAAAAATTATCATTTTTTATTTAGTTTAATTGAAGATAAATTCCCGTTTATTGTTTGGTTACTACGAAATTAAATTATTTTTTTAATTTCTTTTGCAGGAATACCTGCATAAATCCTATTTTTCTTTAACACCTGTCCTTTTTTAACAACTGCTCCTGCTGCAATTTTAACATTATCTTCAACTACTGCACCTGGCATTATAAATGCACCCGCACCAATTACTACATTATCTCCAATTTTAATTTTATCCATCAAAATAGTTCCTTTTTCATAATCCTGTATATGACCATAGATTACTGCATAAAGACCCATTGTGCAGTTATCTCCAAGCTCTATAAGACAGGGATCCATTATTGTTCCACCAACAAGACTGTTTTTACCGATTTTCATACCAAGCAACCTATAATAACGATATTTCATACTGCCAATTGGAAAAATCTCAAGCATCTTGCGCATCGGAGTATACAAAGTACAAACCACGATCCATTTGAATGCCACTTTATTTTTGAAATTATAATCATATGTTCCTGGTTCGTACTTAAAATTAAATAAATGAATAATCAACCCTGATATTAAGAGTTGATACCAAAATGTTATACCAATCCCTATGTAGATCAGGGCGGGTAATAAGAAAAAATGCCAGAGTTCACCAAAATTAATAAAGATTAGAACTATTTTTCCAAAGATAACTATCGGAAGAAAACCAAGAGAAAAAACAATAAAACTGATAATAGCGACTAATAACGCACCAGTGGGCAATCCAGAAGAACTCTTAGAACTTTCCTTGTTAGTCATCTAAACCTTTTAAATCATTATTTTGTTGTATTCCTCACTTGCCATCTGAATATGATAGTAATACTCTAAGGAATTGCCATTTTTCATACTATTAATTGCATCATTTTGAAAACCGACAGCATTTTCAAAATAACTCAGGTTTTCACCAGTTAGGTTCATCCCAAGATATTTTTGATATTTGCTAAATGTCGTTTGTGTCCAAAAGAAAGCTTCATCGGCAGTGGATGAGCATGTAGTCACTTCACTTTCAACAAACATTTTTGATTTACTTCCTTCTTTGCAGTCAACATAGTATGGTAATACATGTTCATTGTTTATCCATAGCCAGTTTTCTTCTCCTTTCATTAATCTGAAAATATAATCTGTATGGGTATTATTCTCATCATCTGGAAAACAAATTCTATTCACTATCTGGTTTTTCGGCTCATAGGGCGTCTTTCCGTTTTCACCAACCATAACCCATCCATAGTCTGGGCAGTAATATTCAGCTATGTAGTTCATCTGTGTCCAAAACTTATATGGTGGATTAACCAAAAGTACCCGTGCAGGGACATTATTTGCTCTGAATAGCGCGCATCCTAAATTTGCCCTTCCTACACAATCTGCATTTATCAAAAGTGTTGTAACTGCATCTTGAGAAAACCAAATAGGAAGATTAACTTGTATCAGAAAAGAGAGATATCTATGATATTTAACAAATGAAGATGTTTTATCTGCAAGTCGAATGAGATTATCATTGAATCCGCGTAATTTCCAGGCATGTAACTTTATCAAAATATTTTTGGTTTGAACAACTTTCGTTGAAGCAAGCCACTGCTTAGTGTCATTAGGTAATTCATGTCTCTCAGGGATTTTTACATATTCGGGGAAGTCACTATAATCATTATTTTTTACAAGAACCCAGTAATTGAAATGCAGAGTGACATTTTCACTCTTATTCATAGCTCCAATGGTAAAATTAACAACTTTATTCAACCCATCTGTATCATTGTCAATAGAATATTTCAGAATATGGGCTGTCGTATTCTCCAGTAATTCAAAAAATATGGGTACTTGATATTGATAACTAGGTGGAAACGCATATCTAACGTTGAATGAACCGACATCATCTTCAGCTTTGAGCATTAGTACATGTTCACCACGAAGTAAATCGAGTTCTTTTTCTCCTTCTAAACAATCAATAGGTGAATTTTCTACATTTATTTTTTCTGCATTGCTTACAAATGACAAGGAAACCATTATTAGTAATAATACTGTGGTTATTGCTATTGTTTTTCTAAATGGTTTTTTCATAATTTTCATTTTCCCCATTAAATAATCTCTATAATATTATATTAACTTATATTTAAAAATGTTTCGTGTTACTTATTTTTCGGCAATAACAATAAACTTCCAATCTTTTTTGTCACCAAGAGTTTTAGCTATCTTAAAACCAGATTTTTTCAAAAAATCTTCAACACTTTGCATAGAGTAAGCTGTTTTATATGCATCAGCAAAATAATTTGCTATTTCAAAGCTAGCAGTCTTTAAAATCCAATTTATTTTTAAAATAAATAACTTCCGACGTGGAAAATTTTTGTTTAAAACTTCCATCACAATTTTTCCTTTTGGTTTTAATACTCTTGATATCTCTTTTATACTCTTACGTGGATTTTTCCAATAAGCAAGACTAAAACGGGCGACAAGTAGGTCAACAGAACCGTTATCTAAAGGTATGTTTTCCGATGTTCCAAGAAATGTTCTAACTTTTGCATTTTCTTTTGCAATTTTAAGCATATGCTGAGAAGGATCAACACCAATAAGCTCTGCATCAGGAATAACTCTATTAATTTCTTTAGAGAGTAGACCTGGGCCCATGCCTAAATCAACAATAAAAGGATGCTTAATATCAACAGTACACTCTTTTAAAATACCTGCAAGAAACCGGTACAGTTCCGGAAACTTTTTCATGTAATTTTCAAAGCGTCTACAGTTTTTCTCATCCAGTTTAAACCTATTGTTAAATTTACGGGTTTCATAGAAAGTAACAAATGCACCTATTATTGTAGGATATAGCCAAAAGATTACAAACCAAAACAAAGAGACAGAAATAACTTCTTCTGTTGAAATGCCAAAAAAAGAAAACATGTATATAAGTGCAGCATCTCTGGTACCAAGGCCATATATTGAGATGGGTATGGATGAAACAACCTCAGAAATGGCAATAATGCAAATAAAAGTTACAATAGGTATTTCAATAAAAAACATCCGGGCTATAAAAAACATTATAGTATATTTTAGAAACCAACCTAAAATACATAAAATAAAAGGCAATAAAATGTCCTTTAAACCAGGTAAGTCCTCATAAAAACTATCAATATTGCGATCAAATTTATCTTTATACGATGCAAAAAAGCGTGTTTTTATCAAACGAGTAAACAAAGTCTTAGATCGACTCTTTTCAAAGAAAAACCAATATAACACAAAAACTACAATCAAAACTATAAGGATAATAAAAAACAAATAAGGGTAAAAACTACTAAAAACTAAAGCGCCAACGGCCCCAATAGTAAGAACTACTGTAAACTCAACAGCGTTAAAAATAATGATATTGGATAAGCATTTTGGTAAAGGAGAACCACTTTCTTTTGCAAGGTACAAAGAGCGAGTATATGCTCCAAAGCCACCAGGGATAGTAAAACCATAAAAATAACCAATAAAAAAATTTTTAATGCTATACCAAAAACTAACATGGATCTTCTGGCGGCGTAAAAGCAGCTGCCATTCAACATTAACAAGAAGTAGAGGAGGAATAAACACGAAAAAACATAAAAATGCATAAAGTGGATTAACTCTAGAAAAAGTTTCTAAAATCTTATTATAATCAAGATTAAACAAAATAAAAATGAAGATTGCAACCCCAATCAAAGGCAGTAGTTTTTTAAAATTCATATATTTTTTCACCTTGCTTATCTCTGTTAAACAACAAAATAGCCAAACCAATGAAACTTGGAATTATGAGAATGGATGCTAAAACAAAATATTCTATCTTTATTTTTGTTAATTGATCCCAGATTTTAAAAGGACCAATAGACCATATAAGATAAACAAATAATGCAAGGCCGATGAATGGAATTAATTTACTAAATATTGTCCAAAGTTTATCTTTCATAAGAATACTTTGTTATAATTGACGATGTTAATTAATTTCCTGTTTTTTATCTTTTTAGAAACTTTAGATTCAAATGATAGATAATAAAAAACTGTTTTTTAATATAATGTAAAATTGGAACCCGAGAAATTACTGCCATTACAGTTTTTACTATATTGCATCCTTCTGTTACAGATGTACAGATATTTGTGATAGCTATACTTGGCTTTTTAATAACAGATGCAGTCACAGGTTTTACAGGATTCCTCTTATCTCTTACCGGGGCAAAAAAACAAATCGATTAAAAATTTTGTAAAAATTAAATATTATTTTTTAATAAGACAATATGATTCCCATTTGGCTGTTTGAAAAGCATTGTGTTCAATTTTTTTTTCAAAACTTATATTGTCTCGGTATAATTCAATGTAATCTGAAACAAGATGTGCTAGTCCTGATTGCTCGCGAACAATAATCTTACAGTTTTTGGGTGCATTTTCGAAAAGATGTTCAAGAATCGCATGCTTTTGGATAGAACAGCTAGAAACAATAATGGTATCAAAATCATCTAGTGGGAAATTTGAACCGTCTCCATATTTAATGCTAATATGCTCATCAATGTTTTTATCAGAAATAAATCTCGTAGCACGTTTTATAGCATTATTACTTTTATCGATACCAACTATTTCGCCACTATTCATATTTGATAGCGTAAATGAAGTTATTGGGTATGATCCACATCCTATATGAAGAATTTTTTTTGATTTAGAAATCTCAAATATCTCCATTTCTCGTATATACTCTTTTATGATTAATTTGTCATAAATCTTTGCTACTTTTGTGAGTTTACATGATAATATATCAACAACCTTCCAAAATAAGTTAGACCGCCAGATTCTAATCTTATTAAACAGGGAATAAGAATAGTATGGTTTTTTCTCCCCTTTATTCATTTGTTTTTCATCCTTTTATTTATTGAAATTCAACTCGTTAACATTGTAATATATATTCTATGATTCCATAAAACTTTCTAGTATATATTTTTTTACCGCAAGCATAAAAAAGAAATACGTAATATAGTATTCCAAGCAAAAATGGTTTTGAATGAAAAAACAAGAATAACAACGAGTATCTACGTGATGTAAAATGTCAGGTGAAGGCATTGGTTTTGGTAAAGCTATATTGTTTAATGAACACTTTGTCGTCTATGGATTACCATCTATTGTCTCGGCAGTTGGAAAGTACACAGTTGCAAAGATAGAACCTACAGGGAAATCAGGATGGACGTTACACGACAATAGAAAAGCAACACCAAGGTATAAAGAAGACAAAATGGATCAGCAAAAGGACTCTATAGAACGAGTCATAAAAAAAGCAGGGGTAGATTTATCAAAAAAAGGAATTGAAATCGTCCTTGAAGGAAATCTTTACTGTGCTAGCGGTATCGGTGCTAGTGCTGCTTCTTGTGTTGCAATTGCAAGAGCGCTTTCCGATCATTTTGAACTAAATTTATCTAATGATGAGATTAATGATATTGCATATGAAGGGGAGAAGGGCTATCATGGCACCCCATCAGGCGTAGACAACACTGCATCAACTTATGGTGGTCTTATATGGTTCCAGAAGGGTGAAGAGAACACAATCGAAAAAATATCTCTTCAAAATCCGGTTGAAGTTGTCATTGGGAATACCGGGAAAGTTGCCGACACGGCGGGTGCAGTTGCAGGTGTTCGTGAGAGAAAAGAAAAAAATCCTGAAAAGTACAAAGAGATATTTAACAGAGCAGAAAATGTAGCATATCTGGCAAAAGATGCATTGAATAATGATGATTATGTAGAAGTTGGAAAGCTTATGAATGAAAGTCATAAACTTCTACAACAAATTGAAGTATCTTCAAGAGAATTAGATTTTCTTGTAAAACTTGCAAGATCTCAGGGGGCACTTGGTGCAAAACTGACTGGTGGTGGCCTGGGGGGAAACATGATAGCATTAACCCCTGGAAAAGATCTTCAGAATGATGTTGCAAATG
>CAYLKT010000037.1:6403-8489 GCA_964384305.1 uncultured Thermoplasmatales archaeon
GGAAACATGATAGCATTAACCCCTGGAAAAGATCTTCAGAATGATGTTGCAAATGCAATTGAAAAGGAAGGTTTTCAAACGATAAAAACCATTGTAGGTGCTTCTAGAGAAGGTAACAGTGTATGAACCTCCGTGATTTTTTAAAAAAGCTTGAAGAAGAAAAAAAATTGGTAAGAATAAAAAAAGAAGTTTCTCATAAATACGAAGTTGCAAATATCATCTATTCTCTAAACGAACAGCCAGTAATTTTTGATAATGTTAAAGGTTTTGATTTCCCTGTTTTTGCAGGTATTGCGTCCAACCGCGACATTATTGCTGAGAGTCTTGGCACAACTAAGGATAAACTTTTGTTGAAACTTGTTGATGCTCTTCGCAATCCAAAAAAACCAGAGATTGCAAAAGAAGCCCCATGTCAGGAAGTAGTTGTAAAAGACCCTGATCTTAGTAAAATCCCAATTCTTTACCATTTAAAAGATGATGGTGGTAGATACGGCTCTGCAACTGTTGCAACTATCAAAGATCCAGAAACTGGAAGAAATGTCTCTTATCATCGTTTAATGGAAATAGGTAAAAACAAATTTACCGCGCGTCTTATTAAAAAGAGGCAAACTCGTACGACCTATGATAAAATAGGTAATAAAGACTTAGAAATGGCAGTATGTGTTGGTAACAGTGTAGCGGTTATGGTTGCAGCGTCTCTTGGCCCACCATCTGGCATTGATGAGTTTAGTATTGCCAATGCTCTTGATAAAACGCCTTTGGTAAAATGTGTAACAAAAGACCTTGAAGTTCCAGCCTGGTCTGAGTTTGTCTTTGAAGGAAGACTTACTAGAGATCTTGATCGTGAAGGCCCTTTTGTTGATCTCACAGAAACACGTGACTTTGAACGTCAAGAACCGGTATTTGTTGTTGACTGTATTACCCATAGAAAAGATGCAATGTACCAGGCACTTATCCCTGGTAGACTTGAACATAAAACACTTATGGGTATGCCAAAAGAGCCAACGATTTATAATGAAGTTTCAAAGGTTTGTGATTGTAATAACGTATATGTTACAATGGGTGGCGGTTCGTGGCTTCATGGCATCATTCAGATTAATAAGAAAAACCCCGGCGATGGGAAAAAGGCAATTGAAGCAGCATTTAACGGTCATAAAAGCATGAAACACGTTGTGGTTGTTGATAAGGACGTGGATATCTATAATTCTGATGCGGTTGAGTGGGCAATTGCGACACGTTTCCAAGGTGATAAGGACATGGTAGTTAAGTCTGATCAGTCGGGTAGCAGTCTTGACCCATCTGGTAAACATGAAGCTGGAAAAAAGACTCTCACTACAAAAATTGGTTTTGATGCAACTATGCCTTCAGACGTTGACAAGAAAAAATATGAAGTTGTAAAATATAAAAAAGTTGATCTTAATGATTACATCGGGTGAGGGAAAATATAAAGTCTTTCTTGAAGAAAAAAAGATAGGCGATGATATAATCTACGTATTATCTGGTGGAGAGAAGTCCCATATAGGTGGCATTGTCGTTTGTGAACCAAGAAAAGATCCAAAAATTATCCATCTAGAAAACCATTATGATTATGTCATACTTGAGCCAATAGCAAAAACCGCTTGCGAAAAATACAAGACAACAGTTGTTGCTGTTGGTGGCGTTCACATTGATAATGCATCAAAACAAGAAATTGAAATAATTATTGAAAATTGTAAGGAGTTACTAAAATGCATCTAACGAAAGAAGAAGAAAAGATTTTGGATGGTGAGCATGGGGCAGTAATGGGAAGGATGTTCCGGCTTCTCGTCAGACTTGGAGATATTTATGGTGCTGACAAAATGATTCCTGTAGGTTCAGTGCAGGTTGCAGGAGTATCGTATAAATCCATATCCGATCCCGGGACAGAATTTTTGGAAGATATGGCTTCAAAAGGTGCCAAAGTGAAAGTGCTTACGTATCTCAATCCTGCCGGCATGGATATTGAGAACTGGAGTAAACTCGGTTTTCCAAAGGATTTTGCAAAGAATCAACTGCGCATTATGAAAGCCTTCAAAGAAATGGGAATTGTTATAACATCAACATGCAC
>CAYLKT010000038.1:0-8205 GCA_964384305.1 uncultured Thermoplasmatales archaeon
GAAGATAAAGACTTAATGAGTTCGGAAAAATCTATAATCAACAAAATTGAAAAAATGAAAAATTTTACAGGAGATGTTTGTTGGTCCTCTATTACAAAAATACCTAGATATGACGCTTTTGGAAACATTATTGGTACCATAGGTATTTCTAGGGATATAACTGACTTAAAAAAGGCAGATGAACATCTAATATTATCCGAAAAAAAATACAGGAATCTCTTTGAGATGGCGGTAGATCCTATACTGGTTCTTGATAAAAATGGTAAATTTATAGATATGAACAAACAGGTTACAAAGCTATTGGGGTATAGTAAAAAAGAGCTTATTGGAAAACAATTTTATAAAGCAAATATTTTTGATAAGGAAAGTGTAACTAAAACGATAAATAGCTTCAATAGAAGGATGTCTGGAGAAGACGTTCCACCATACGAAGTTAAAAGTATTACAAAAAATGGAAGAAGTATACCTGCTGAGATAAATGCAAGTCCACTATACGAAGGCAAAGACATCGTTGGGGACATTGTTATTTTAAGAGATATGCGGGAGAGGTTCAAAATAGAGAATGTGGAAAAAGAACTTCTCGAATCTGAAATGAGATTTAAAGATATCTTTGACTCGACAAGCGATTTTTTAATTTATCTTGAAACTGGAATTATTTTAGATGCAAATAGTGCTGCTATGGACATCATAGGGCTAAAAAAAGAGGAAATAGTTGGCAAGTCGTTGTCTAGAATCAAACGAATGTTTTCTGACAAGAATAACGGCAATCATCTTGAATTTATTGATAAAGTTACCTGCGGAGAGGTAGTAAGAGATTATGAGTGTGAGTTAGTCAAAAAGAATGGGACAAGATATAGGTTTTTATTTTCAAGTGATTTGATTAAAAATAAGGAAAATACGGTGGGCATTATAGTTAGAGGTAGAGACATAACACAGCGAAAACGAGCCTGGGATGAACTTGTAAAACTTGAAGAAAAGTACAGGGTTCTGGCTGAAACCTCTGCAGACGGGGTTGTAACAATAGACCCTCTAGGTCGTTTGACCTATGTAAATCCATCATTTGAAAAAATATGTGGTAGAAGAAAAAGTCAAATTTTAGCAACGCTTTTTAGAGAATATCTTGCTGACGAATCTGTCTATCTATTTCAACAAATTTTTATTGATATGCGGAAGAACAATAAGAGAGTTGAAGAAATTGAACTCGAGATTGTTGGAGTAAATGGCAATACTATTCCAATAGAAATAAACGTTGCTCCGTTAAAAAAAGAAGGAGAGTTTACAGGAATAATCTGTACTGCTAGAGATATTACGGAACGTAAAAAAGTAGAAAATGAACTTAAAAAATCTGAAAGATTAAAAACAGAGTTTATGAACATTGCAGCTCATGAATTGAAATCCCCTGTAACTCCAATAAAAGGCTATCTGGAGTTGATAATTTCAGATAAGGGTGCCAATGAAAAAATTAAAAATTGGGCAAAAGTAAGTCTTAGAAATTCGGAAAGGTTACTTGTTCTTGTGAACGATATATTGGATGTATCGAGGCTTGATACAGATACCATGAGATTTGATATGGAGAAATTAGATCCCGTTGAACTTTTGAATGAACTTGCAGAAGACATGAAACCGGCTGTAGAAAAGAAAGGGCTTGAATTTGTAGTAGAAATTCCAAAAAATCTGCCAAGCATGATGGGCGACAAGTATAGATTATCACAAGTTCTGAAGAATTTAATGGTAAATGCAATTAAATTTACAGATAACGGATCAATTTCCGTTAAGGCAAAGAAACAAGGGAAATATATAATTGTCAATGTTGAAGATAGCGGTATTGGTATTTCAAAAGGCGAAGTTAAAAAAGTGTTTACTAAATTCTATCAAGCGTATACTGGAGATGATCGGAAAAATGAAGGAACGGGCCTTGGTCTTTTCATATGTATGGAAATTGTTCAAAAACATAATGGAGATATTTGGGCTGAAAGTGGGATTGGTAGGGGTAGTAAATTTACTATAAAATTACCACATTTATAAAAAGATGGTGTAGATACATCATCCAAATTTGTAATTTGGTCTGGTGTGTGGCTTACAGTAGTGGTGAGATCATAAAGAAAAAATGCCCGCAATGCGGCTCTAAAGCAGTTAAACTTTATCAGAACAAAAGTATAGCTGGAAAAAGAAAGTGGATTTCTATATCCTGGTATTGCACAGAATGTGGCCATACGTATAAAGTTGCAAGAGATACCTTGATTTATCCTGTGGGTAAGGAACCGTATGATGAGTCTTTTAATGAGAAATGTCCAAAATGTGAAAAAAAGTTGGTGAGGGTTTATAGGCACATTAATCCCAAAAACGGTAAACAAAAATGGGTGTCTAAAGGATGGTATTGCGAAAGGTGCAAATACATTTGGATGGATGAGAAAAAAGATAAAGAAGAATCAGATTAATTTTTACAAATATTTTTAACTGGAAATTCGTTTTTCCTAAACCATTAAATATAGGTATTTGTTTAGGGCAAGCTATAACTTTAAAGGGAATTCAGTATGAAGCGTAGTTCACGGGTCTGGAAGAAGAAAGGCAAAATGCGATGGAAATGGCGAAAGAAGAGAATGCGACGTGAAAAAAGGAGTAAGAGAAAGTAAGGTTAACTAACTGGGGGTATGGTGTAACCCGGCATCATTGTGGGCTCCAGTTAGGAATGATTAAAAAAGGTCATCTGATCTATGATGAATAACTGGAGCGATGACCTAAGAAGAGACCCGCCGATCTGGGTTCAAATCCCAGTACCCCCATTAATTATATAAAAAAAGGTGGAAAATATATGGATGTGCCAGGAGATATATTTAAAATCAATTTGAAAAACTTTAATGTATTCACTCTAATTTCGTTATTGTCATTGATTGGTGGAATTGTATTTTGGATATGTTGGGGTCTAAGATTTTGGGTCTGGTATGATGTTGGTGTCTATTCAGTAACAATTGTTTTGGTTGTGCCGGGAGTCATCGGTACAATACTTTCCCTCAGGGGTGAGAAAGAGGAAGAAAATTATTAGATCATCTTCCAAGTTAAAATTTGATTTTTTGTAGCACCAACTTCATCTATCTTTTTTACAGGAGTGTTGTTTGGTGCGTTCTTTACAACGTCTGGGTTCTCGTCTGCAATTTTAATGAGAGCATCTGCATATTTGTCAAGATCTTTTTTAGATTCGGATTCAGTTGGTTCGATCATTAATGCTTCCTTAACTATATGTGGGAAGTAAATGGTTGGAGGATGGAGGCCGTTATCCAAAAGACGCTTAGATACATTGGATGCAGTTATTCCTTTCTCTTGTTTTAATTTCTCACAACTTAATACAAACTCATGTTTTCTAAGGTCCTTATAAGGCATTTCATATTTGCCCGAGTTAAGTATCCTTTTCTTCATGTAATTTGAATTTAAAACTGCGATTTCAGATGATTCTTTCAATCCATTTTTCCCCATCATAGTAATGTAAATGTAGGCTTTAAGAAGGACCGAAAAATTTCCATAATCTGCCTTAATTTTTCCTATTGACTCTGCAGCGTCATAATCAAAGATATATGTTCCATCTTTTTTTTGCCTAATTCTAGGTATTGGTAAAAACCTATCAAGCTTTGCTTTGACTCCAACAGGCCCGGATCCAGGCCCACCACCACCATGTGGCGTTGCGAATGTCTTGTGCAAATTTAGATGTACAATGTCAAATCCCATATCTCCTGGCCTTGCCTTTCCCATAATTGCATTCATATTTGCTCCATCGTAGTAGAGAAGAGCTCCAGCGTCATGAACCATCTTGGATATTTCAAGAATTTCTGATTCAAAGATGCCAAGCGTATTTGGATTTGTAAGCATGAAACATGCAGTTTTTTCGGAAAGTGTTTTTTCAAGCATACCAATGTCGACTGTACCATCTCCATTTGATGGAATCTCTATCACGTTGTAACCAGCCATTGTTGCACTTGCAGGGTTTGTACCATGTGCAGTATCCGGAAGTATCACCTCTTTTCGTTCAAAATCCTTGTTGTGCTCATGATATGCCCTTGAAAGAAGCAGTCCTAAGAATTCACCCTGTGCACCAGCAGCCGGTTGAAGTGAAAAAAAGCCCATTCCTGTTATTTCACAAAGCATTCTTTCGAGTTCAAACATTATCTGCATATTTCCTTGAATTGTAGATTCATCTTGATGAGGATTTGTTCCAGCAAAGTTATCCCAAGATGCAATTTGCTCACAAATTTTTGGGTTGTATTTCATTGTACATGAACCCAAAGGATAAATGCCTGTGTCTATGCCATAGTTCATTTGACTCAAATGGTGGAAATGACGTACAACTTGTGTTTCATCAAGACTTGGAATTTCAATTTCTTTTTTTCTTTGAAGAGATTTTGGCAATAAATCAACAACATTTATTTTATCCTTTTTTGCCGACTCTAATTCGTTTAAGAGCGGTTCATCATAAACTGCAGATTTATACATTATGCAACCTCCTTAAGTGCAGTAGTTAATTTTCTGATGTCTTCATCAGAATAAAGTTCAGTAATTCCAAAAAGTATACAATTCTCAATTCCTGGGCAATCTTTTATTATAAGCCCGCCTTGGAGTCCCTGTTCGAGTAGTTTTTTATTGATTTTTTCTGGATCTTCTGAACACTTTATTAAAAACTCATTGAAATGAACGGCATCAAACATAAGCTCAAAACCATCTATTGATGTTATGGCCTTTGCAAGTTTTTGACCATTTTCAAAATTAATCTGCCCCATCTTTTGTAATCCATTTCCGCCCAGCCATGAAAGATATGATATTGCAGCAAGTGTACAAAGGCCTTCATTTGTACAAATGTTACTTGTGGCTCGTGCACGCCTTATATGTTGCTCTCTTGTCTGCAGTGCCATACAAAATGCACGTTTTCCGTCACGATCCTTTGTCATTCCAATAACACGACCAGGCATTTGTCTCAAATATTCCTTTTTACAAGCAAAAATCCCAAGTGTGGAACCGCCGAAATCCATAGGGTTGCCAAAAGCTCTTCCTTCACCAATGACTATATCTGCACCATTGTCTCCAGGGGCCTTTACAATTCCAGTCGAGAGCGGATCGATTCCAACAACCAAAAGTGCACCAGCATCACGGACAATCTTTGCGATTTTATCTATTTCATTTTCAAAGATACCAAAGAAATTTGGATTTTCTATGTAAACTCCAGCAACATTTTCATCAAGTTTCTTCTTGAGTTCTTCTATATTTAACCTACCTGTTTTCGAGTCGTAACCGACTTCTTTGATTTTTATCTTCGGACCTTTAGTATAATTTTTCAAAATGGATTTTTTCTCCCAAGAAACAGTCTGAGAAATTAAAAACGTTCTTTTTTTCTTAATGCGAGTGCATGTCAAAGCCGCTTCGCCAAGAGCAGTTGCCCCATCATACAGTGAGGCATTTGCAACATCCATTCCAGCAAGCTCTGCAATAATACTTTGATATTCAAACATTGCTTGTAGAAATCCCTGTGATGCTTCGGCTTGGTATGGAGTATATGCTGTGTAGAATTCTGCACGAGAGATAATTGCTTTGACTACAGCAGGAATGTAGTGAGGTTTAATTCCTCCGCCAATAAAGCTAAGGAGGTCATGATACGACTTGTTTTTACCTGCAATTTTTCTTAATTTTTGTTCGGTTTCACATTGAGAGATGCCTTCAGGTAAATCAAGATTCTTAAATTTGATTTTTTTAGGAACATCTGAAAATAGCTCATCAATGTCTGAGCACCCTATTTCGTTTAGCATTTCATCTTTTGCAAGTGAGTTTGGAATGAATTTCATAGAATTCCCCATGCAGGTAACAAAAAAGTATTAAAGAAACTTATCGCAAAAATAAAAGATATTCAATGAAATCTTTAAATTTTGTAAACGATTTCCTAAAGTATGGCTAACTACATTTTTAAGGAGAATGGAAAATCTGAACTTCAAATTGGAAAACTAGTTTGTCTTGCAAGAACATACAAGAAACATGCTCAAGAGATGAATACAAATATAACTGAAGATCCTCTTTTGTTTATAAAACCCGCAAGCTCTGTTATATTTGATGGTGATTCCATTGTTATGCCAAAAATTTCAAACTGCTTACATCATGAAGTTGAACTAGGGGTGGTTGTTGGTAAGAAATGTAAAGATGCGTCGCAAAAAAACGCTATGGATTATGTTTTAGGATATGTATTAGCCTTGGACATTACGGCCCGAGATATACAATCTAAAGCAAAAAAGAATGGATGGCCATGGGGAATCGCTAAGGGATTTGATACATTTGCTCCAATTAGTAAGGTTGTCTTAAGAGATGAAGTAAAATATCCAAATAATTTAGATTTATCACTAATGGTAAACGGAGAAATAAAGCAGAAATCTAATACAAAAAATATGATTTATTCAGTTGAACGAATTATCGAGTTTATATCAAATATCATGACTCTAGAATCTGGTGATTTGATAATGACAGGTACCCCAGAGGGCGTTGGAGAAATAAAAGATGGAGATGTTTTAGAAGCAAAACTTGGTCAAGTATGCTCGTTAAAAATTGATGTAAAAAGTTTAAATTAGACGTATTCTCAATTTTCCATTGCATTATTTTTTGTGGTGGTGTTTATAAAGTAAATACTTATTACTTGTGTTAAATTAAAATAGGTGTGGTGAGAAAAAATGGGAATATTAGATGCAGCAGTAGGTGGATTTGGGTCAGGGTTCCTAATTGGAATATTTATTTTGTTGATAATTGTCTTTTTGTTTGGTATGAGGGTTATCACACCTAGACAAAAGGGACTTATCGAGCGACTTGGTAAATATAAAAAGACTGCCAGTCAAGGTTTTCACTGGATCATACCTATAGTAGATAGGATGATCAAGGTTGACGTTACTGAAAATATGGTTGATGTTGAACCGCAGAAAATTATTACCAAAGATGATTTGAATGCTACAGTTGACGCAGTGGTTTATTTCAGAGTGATAGAACCATCTAAGGCTATTTACAATGCACAGAACTATAGGAGACAAATATCCAGTCTCGCAAGGACAACACTTAGAGACATCATTGGAAAGATGACATTGACAGAAGCTAATAGTAAAAGAGATGCGTTAAATGCTATATTGGAAAAAGAACTTGATAAGCAAACAGATGCATGGGGAATTGATGTCATACGTGTAGAGTTGCAGAGAATTGAGCCACCTGATGATGTGCAGACTGCAATGAACAAGGTGGTTATTGCTGAAAGAGACAAAAAAGCAGCAGTTGATTTTGCAACAGCAGTAGAAACACAAGCAGATGGAGAACGAAGATCAGAAATTAAAAAAGCAGAGGGAGTAAAACAAGGTCTTATACTTCAAGCAGAGGGAAAAGCGCAAGCAATTATACAGGTTGCAAAAGCAGAAGCAGAAAGAATACAAAGGGTTAATACTGCTATTCAGGAATATTTCAAAGGTGAAGCACAGATTTATAAAAAACTTGAAACTGTTGAAAGATCACTGCGTGATGGTACTAAGTATGTCATTGACCCAAACACCGAGATAACTAATGTTATTGCTGAGAGCATGGCAGGTATCGTGCCAATTGAAGAAAAAGAAAAAACTGCAAAAAAAGAGTAAATTAGAAACTACCAAAATAACGGAAGGAAAATATTTCCTTCCAATTTTTCTTACTTTTTAGTTTCTTTTACATTCCACTCAATAATTTCATAAAGGTAATTTGATCAGTTCTATATCTATCATTTCTGATTTTGACAAATAAAAAGAAAGAATCTATTTCCTATCTTTTACCGATTCTAACATTTCTCTTCCAAAAGAAGTTAGGCCATAAAGCCTGATGTTTTTGCCGCCGTCTTTCTCTTCGACAATATTGAGTCCAAGGAGTGATTCCTCTTTCCTATATCTGGAGTCCATTCCCCTAATTGCACCGATGACATTGGTTGGCGTTGTTTTAACATTATAAGCAATTTCTGATGTGTAGCTACAGCTAGGGCTAATTTCAAAAAGATATTCTGCAATTTTTTTACGTACGCTGCTCCTTCTTAGAGCCCTTACGACAAGTGGTCTTTTTATGTCGATGGGAGACTCTAGTGTATTGTCATCCTGCATCCCGTCCATATCTTGAATACAAATTATGATTTATAACATTATTTGTTGGGGAATAATTACCTGCATATGTATCTGCATATTCAAA
>CAYLKT010000039.1:0-8100 GCA_964384305.1 uncultured Thermoplasmatales archaeon
GTAAACCAGATGAAGCTTGGGTCTATGTAACCGTTACAAAACCATATGAAACTCTTGTTAGGGAATTTGGCGATATAACAAAAAATAATAACGTTAAATTTGTTGACTGTATATCAAGGGCTGCTGGCATGTCCCAAAGCAATTCCAACTGCACGTTCATAGAAAGTCCCGCCATGCTTGAAAAGTTGGGTCTTGAAATAATGAACATTTTTAAAGAGGTTGATGAAAACACTGGCAAATATTTGGTGATAGATTCTCTTACTAATCTTATCATCTATAACGACCCAGAGATAATAACTGAGTTTTTTTATCAGTTAATCAACAGGGCGAGGGCAAGAGACATTCACATAATTTCACTTGCAATTGAAGACGAAGGTGTGGACAGTTATCTAAACAAACTTGTTTACCTAAATGATAAGATTTTAAAGGTTAGAGATTCCTTTATCTAAGAATTGACTTGTGGGATTAATATGGATGAGCCTCTTAAAAAAATTGAATCAAGCAATAATGTTGTGTGGGTTACCCAACCAAGGAAAGATGACGATCTTCTCAAAAGGCGAGAGATTGCATTTGATGCTGCAATGGGAAAACTTGGTGAGCATGGAACTATTGAAACAGTAATGCAAACTGCTGAAGCCTTTGGCAGAGGTCTTCATTCTGATTTCATTAAAAATCAATGTTCTGATGATGTAACTCTAGATCAATGGATAAAGCCAGTTGTAAAAAATATTTTTAATCCGTTGGGAACTGGAGCAACATTTACTGAAATAACAGAAGACAGTGTAAAATCAATTGTATTTAGTTGCCCCCCTCATGAAAATGTGAAAAGGCCCGATATGGCATCTTTGTTTACCTATGGATTTCTTAGGGGTGTTTTGCTTAGTTCCTTTCCAAATGGAGAATTGCTTATGGGTTCAGCCACCGCAAAAGGCGCTCCAAATACTAAATTTACATTTAAGGCTGATGCTGACGACAAGGATAGATCTGAGCGAGAACGAGTAAAGAAAGATTTTGTCGATGATGTTGAATAGAATGCAATCTACAGAGTTTGTTAGTACAGGAATTCAAAAGCTCGATAATTTGCTCGAGGGCGGAATTCCCAGGGGGTTCACTACTTTGATTCTTGGAACTCCCGGGAGTAGTATAGAGATACTAAGTAAACAGCTTGCAACAACCGGTAAAGTTCTTTATTTTACAACAGAAGAAACAGAAGCTGAAATAATAGACACTATGCAACGATTCAATTGGAAGAATGGAGATTTAAATTTTGTTGACATGGCATCAAAATATTCAAAATCTATTCTTTCTGGTGAGCAAAAAAGAGTAAGCATTTATGAACAAAGGTCAAAAATAGGACTTAAAGAATTGATCGAAATAAGCTCTTCGGGCATGCCGCCTACTGTAAAAGGCAGTGAGGATTTTTTGGCAATACTGTCCAATGGGATAAAAAATGCAAAGGTAGCAAAAATCGTGATAGATTCACTTGATTTCTTTTTAAGCCAATATTCCCAAGATGAAGTTATTCGAACTATTTATGCTGCAAAAATTAGTAATCTTGTGAATAAAGGGACATTATTTATCATTATGACAAAAGGAATCCATGGTGAAATTTTTGAAAGAAAGATGGAGGGAATAGCGGATTGCGTTTTAGAACTTGATGTACTTCAAAAAGGATCCAACTTTGAAAGGTTTTTAGCAGTTAAAAAAATGAGAAACTATGCAAAAAAGATTGGTATTGCTAGGTACACAATAGATAGTGAGGGCTTTGTTTTAGAAATGATAGAAAGAATTATGTAGACTTTTAGTTCTTCTTTTTCTCTAACTTTTTATAGGCTTGATACAATATGCAGTTTTCCTCTCCCGGGCATATTGTTTCACTGGGGGTTTGGTAACTAATCTTTATTTATAAACTAAATCATTTTTCTTTACAACTGTGCTAAATTTGTTTAAAATTTGCAGATAAATAGACCTACGCACATTTACTTGCATATGCAGATAGATATACATCATCCGACTATTTTATAAGTGAGAAAGTGTTATTCATTTCTGAAGGATGGATGGGATGTGTAGTGAGGGCGATAAAGAAGTTTCTCTTGACCTCAAGAGGCCTCTTGTGATAAGGGCATTGAGGCGAAGCAACGTTAGAAAAAAGATTGTAGAATATCTTTTTGAGATTAGCCCCAGTTGTAGTTATACTTCTGAAATAGCATATAATGTTAAAACCACCCCCACAAATGTGATTGGGGCAATTAGAGGAATGAATACAAGGTACAGGGAAGAGGATTCTCTTTTAGGTCTTGACCTCGTTGAAGAAAAAAGTGGTGGAAAAAATATTCGACTGTATGGCTTGACTCCTTTTGGTAAGGAGATGTTTGAGTCTGTGGTGCAGGATAAGTAGATCTCTGTTTTTTACCAATTTTTTCATGTTGACCATAGTACTTAATAAGGGGCTACTTATATCGAATTTTGATTTTAATATCTAGGGGTTAACCTATGACTGATTTGAATGTGAGCAAACTTAAATTTGGAACTGCTAAACTTAAGAAAGGTTTTGCAAAAATGCAAAAAGGCGGCGTTGTAATGGATGTAACAAACGTCAAACAAGCAAAAATTGCAGAAGATAGTGGTGCAGTTGCAGTTATGGCCTTAGAGCGAGTTCCGGCAGACATTCGTGCAGATGGTGGTGTGGCTAGAATGGCAGATCCTGCAATAGTTGAGGCGATAATGGATGCCGTTAGCATCCCTGTTATGGCAAAAGCAAGAATTGGTCATTTTGTTGAAGCGCAGGTACTGGAATCGCTTGGCGTTGATATGATAGATGAAAGCGAAGTGCTCACTCCTGCAGATCCGTTTTATCATATTAATAAGCACGAATTTACAATTCCTTTTGTTTGCGGGTGTAGAAACCTCGGTGAAGCAACTCGCAGAATCTGGGAAGGCGCTGCAATGGTTAGAACAAAAGGAGAAGCAGGAACCGGTAATATAGTTGAAGCAATTCGCCATCAAAGAACAGTTGTAAGCATGATAACTATATTGAAAGAGATGGATAAAGACGAATTACAATCTCTGGCAAAGGAATATGTACAAAGTTATGTAAATTCAATTGAGACACTTACAAATCAAAAAGTGACTGATGGCACCTTAATTTTTGGAGAATTTACTTACGCCCAGTCTATAAAGGGAGTTTTGAGAGTTTTGGATGAGGTAAAGAGACTCCAAAGACTTCCTGTTGTAAATTTTGCAGCGGGAGGAATTGCAACTCCAGCAGATGCAGCAATTATGATGCAAATGGGAAGTGATGGCGTGTTTGTAGGCTCTGGAATATTCAAATCCGGAAATCCAGAACAAAGAGCAAAGGCAATTGTCGAAGCAGTGGCAAATTACAAGGATGCAGCGACCATTGCAGAAGTAAGTAAAAATCTTGGCGAAGCAATGGTCGGAATTGAAATAGATACTATACCAAAAGAACAGATGTTGCAGGAAAGAGGATGGTAAAAGAGTTAGCCATTGGAGTTATAGGCATACAGGGTGCAGTATCCGAGCATGTTAACTGTGTGAAAAGAATTTTTAGAGAAGATAACATCACAAATGGCAAATGTTTTGTTATTAGGACGAAAGAAGAAATTAGAGATATTGATGCACTGATTCTTCCTGGTGGGGAAACTACAACAATCTCAAGAGTTTTGTATAAATCTGGAATGTATAAAGAAATATCCAAGAGATTAATGGGAAAAAATCTTCCAATAATGGGTACTTGTGCAGGTTGTGTATTGCTTGCAAATAAACTAATTAATGATACAAAGGATGTCAAACTTCTAGGTGCAATGGATATGGCAGTAGAACGGAATGCCTTTGGAAGACAAAGAGAGTCATTCGAACAAATAATTGAGATTCCAGATTTTTCTGAACCATACAATGCTGTTTTTATAAGGGCACCAATTATTCGAAAAGTTGGCAAAAACTGCGAAGTTCTTGCAAAAATTGATAAAAAAATAGTAATGGCAAGACAGAATAATATTCTTGCCTTATCTTTTCACCCTGAACTCACGAATGATCTCAGGATTCATAGATTTTTTTTAGACATGTTTTAGGCTCTCATTATTGCAAATAGAAATTAAATGCTTCTATAAATTAGAAAAAAAGAGAAAGGTTAGTATTAGTAATGAAATACTACGCCTTCATTATTGCAAGTAGGAATATCCCAAGAGCTATAGCTGCACCAACAACGGCACCAATAACTGCAAATATTCCATTTACAACTGCATCAGCAAAATTCATTATGCCTGTTGGGGTACCAAGTATTGTTGTTAATAGACCTGCACCCCATAAGAATAGGACAAGAACTATTACACCTATTACTACTAATATTCCTCCAACGGCTCTGCTTTTGCCGGATCCAAAGTATGCCGTAAAAATACCTGCAATCATGCTTGCAATAGCAAATACGAGTGTCAACATACTTATGAAATATAGTATCATTTTTTTTTCACCTCTCTAAAATTTTGTTCCAGTTAGGGTTTTAGTATCAATTACCCCATCTATTGCTCTAATTTGGTTTACTACTATATGTCCAAGTTTTTCAAAATCTTCCGCTTCAATTTTGGCTATAAGATCATATTCTCCAAAAAGCGGATGCAACTCTACAATCTGTGGTACCTTAGACAACTTGTTGTATACGTCATGCTCCCGTGCAGGAGCCGCACTAATAAGTACAAAACCTATGGCCATATATTTCCTCCAAGTACCCCCTATATTTTCCTATGATATAAACCTTTTCAAAATATTCTGGACTTTTACAGGAGCAACCATTCAAAAAATATTTTTTTATTTGATTTGTCATTAATTTCTTCAAATAATTTAAACGCCTCCTTGATTTTATTTTGATGTCCTAGAATTATTGTGTTCATACCTCTAATTGCAGCATCTATTGCAGCATATGTAACACCAAATTCAAAATCAGGTTTAATTCCAATTTTATAACATGCTGATTTTGAGAAAGCATCCAAGATTCCTATTTTGTCAATGTTTAAACTCTGTATCTTATTTTTGATCATTTTGGTATCAATCTTTCCAGATTTTAACTCCAAGAAATATATTTTTGCAATTTTGTGATTGACTATGCCCAGTAAATTCCTTACTTTTACACACTCGTCAATTTTAGCGTCGTTGATTGCAATACCAGTCGATGAAGATTTTTTATTTGTATATGCCATTAGCCACCCTTCTTCCATAAATAAACCGACGGAATGGCCTTGTTTTATGGAGGTTTTTGCAATAGCAAAACAATTTTCAATCATGGGGATTTTTTTTATTTTATCGTCAACAAATTTTTTTAAATTGATAAGTTCATTTTGAAGGAGTTGCATTCCTTTAATTGATGGCACATATTTATTGTTGACTTTTTCTACTAATCCTGCTTTTTTCATTTTTATTGTATATTCAGAGACTGCTTGCTGGGTAATGCCAATTTTTTCAGCCAGTGGAGAAAGTTTTGAATAATGTTTTGTGTAAAGTTCATACAGAATAAGTATTTGTGTTGATAGTGACTTGTCTCTAATAAGTTGCATAGTATACTATTTGTATTGTAAATATTATTTATAGTACTTCCTATTTTACAAGTATGCTTGTATTTTATAAAGTAATTTTTATATATGGTGTATTGTTTCCAAGATATAATTATGGGGGAAAACCATGAAAAAAACAGCAAAACATAAATCTATATTTAGGGCAGTTATGACAATAGCAGTACTATTTCTCTTAGTAGGCACTGTTATTGCAAATGGGGCAGATGTCAACAAATCAAGCAAAATAGAACAAAATTCAGTGAACGATGCTTTTTTTCCGTTTAGTGGTGCATCAAAGGCGTTTATACTGACTACAAATTATTTGAATAGTTCTTTCTCAGTTATAGATATGGCAGATACTACTTCTGTAGAAAAGGATATAAAGCCTACTCATGGCGATGATGGAGTCCGGTACTATGATGGAAAAGTCTATGTTATGAACAGATTTGGATATGATTGTATTGAAGTTTTTGATGCTGATAACAATTTTGAAAAAGTTTCTGAGTTTTCAACAGGATCTGGAACAAATCCTCATGATATTGCATTTATCTCTAAAAACAAAGCATATGTAACATGTTATGATAGCACAGATCTTTTAATTGTAAACCCAACAACAGGTGAGCGCCTGGGAAATATAAGTCTTTCAAAATATGCAGATGACGATGGTATTCCTGAAATGGATAAGATGACAGTTTTCAGCTTTCTAGGAATAACAAGAGTTTATGTATCAATACAGAGGCTAAATAGAACTGCTTGGTATGCTCCTACTGATACTAGTTGTATATTGGAAATAAATGGTAGAACCAATCAGGTTACAAAAGAAATTACTTTAACGGGTGTAAACCCTTTCACAGATCTTGTACTTGATGGAATTCATTTATTAGTTGGTGAAGCAGGCAGCTGGTTTGCCATGGATGGAGGCATTGAGCGCATTAATCTTCTAACTGGTGAAACTGAAGGTTTTATTATTAATGAAACCAATCTAGGTGGAAATATTTTAGATTTTGAGATGTACCCAAAATATACTGGAGTTTTTGGATTGGTTCTATCGCTTGTTGAGGACTATCTGGGCATTTCGTTAATTCAGAGATGTAGCTATGCATTGATAAGTGACCTTTCATTTAATACCTCATTAGTTAGTTTTAATGAACAGGATCAATCTTCAACTAGCATATATTCGACTGATGGATACCAGCTAGCAGATATGGCAATTTCTGATAAAGGAAGCCTTTATCTTGCAGACCGATCTCCGAGCCAGCCGGGCATACGAATATTCAATGTTGTATCTGGAAACCAGGAAACTACTAGTGCAATAGATGTTGGAGCGTATCCTCCAATACATGTTACCCTCATTTAAAAAAATCATTTAGCATGCAGTAATGTAAAAATTAGGGTATTGCACCCAGCTGGTTAAGGTAAAGTTATGAGTGCTTGTAAAAGAGTCAGTGGCGAATGGAAAAAGATAATTCCTTTCATGATTGTTTCAATATTGGCGTTATCGATGTTAGGATATGACTGCTTCAATGTTGGATCAGTGAAAAATAAGGAAAGTGATGTTTTACAAACCTCAGTTGATTGGTGTTGGGAGACTGATACTGTTTGTCCAGAGGCTATGCTGTTAAGTGGGCCAAATGGAGTTATTAATTATAACACGGTTATTTTTATTTGGATTGGAAAAGATGACACGACATGTGAGGAGAACCTTTTGTATGCATATAGACTTAAAGGAGAAACAGATGAATGGTCTTCTTGGATTAAGGATACATCGAAAACATATAGTAATCTTCCAAATGGGGAATATACTTTTCAAGTAAAAGCAAAAGACGAAGCAGGAAACATAGACATTACTCCTGTGGAGGGTGAATTTATTGTAGACTTTGAAGAAAAGAAGCCAGATGATAAAATATATGAAATAAACTGGTTAATAATGGAAGAAGAATATCCAACTGAATCTCCAATATTTGTATCAAAACATAGGCCCCATACTGAGATTATTAGGATACCCAAAGATAATATTAAAAGTGTATCGTTTGAATTAACTTGGAAGGATGACCATACAGCACTGTTCTCTTATTTTGGGAAAGACACCTTAACGTTTTCAATAAAAGCACCAAATGGAACAAAAATATTTTATGAAACAAGCATAGGTAATGGTAAGATTAAATATACTGCTAATGATATTAATGCTAAGTTGCCATCTGAGGAGATAAAAGGCAAGAATGAGTCTGATGTGCTCACTAAATTAACTAAATATTATAGTACCAATTGGAAAAATGAATCAATTAAAATAGTATTTGATTTAAAACTCGGTGAAAAAGGAATAATTAGAAGATTATTGGATAAGGGTAACGATTTTGATTTGTCTATATCATATAGATATTACAAGCTAGAGCTAGAAGATATGGAGGATAATTCACCAGATACAAAGATACTAACAGGGCCAAGTGGAACTATAGATTACAACGATGTAACATTTATTTGGATAGGGTCTGATGATATAACTTCTACAGGATCTTTGAAGTATTCTTACAAACTA
>CAYLKT010000040.1:0-8074 GCA_964384305.1 uncultured Thermoplasmatales archaeon
TGTAGATAGATGCCTAGGAAGCATGTTTTCTCCTGTTAATAGGGGGGGTTTCGTGTATAAAAACCATTAGTAAGCATTACTCAACAGGAGAGAATTACAGATTTTGCTTTATTTTTCATTTATTTTTTTGCTAAAATTATTGTTTTTATGCAAAATCTTGCCATTATCTGTCTTAACTTTTTTCCCACTTCTGTTATCTAAACAAACATAGTATCTAATATATACAAAATATTAGGGCGTGAATGACATGGCAATTTTCAAATCTAAAGGATACTGGGAGCTCCCCTATTACCGACATGCCTTTCGAAGAATTCATACGAAGTTTGGATTAATCGCTTAACTGCGGCATTATAATTTTTATCTTTAATCTCCGCACTTTCCATATACCATACAAAAAAATCTTTAAATTTTGGGTCTAGAAAGAAAGAAATATGATGTCCCGAACCTGCTTCTTGTGGTAAATAAGAAGACATACTCAAAAGTAACAACTCCTTAACCGCCTGCCCACGACTTGAAAGGTCGTGGGTTCTCATATATGAGTCAAGAAATTGTTTCAAGCCCGATTGTTCTGTGATACAAATAGATATAATGGGATTTCGCTTGATGTAGCGTTGCTTCGATGGTGGAATTTTTCTTCTTCGCATGAAAAAGGATATATATTATCATACATTAAAAGGTATGCTAAAGTATATACTCTTTTTCCCGTTCTTCCCAAGGGGGTTGCCAAAAATTATGGTAATGATGCTTTTTAAAATACTTTAGTTTTAAAAGACCTGAATCCGTAATTTGATATTCCTTATTTTTGCCACGTTTTTGTACTTTTCTAACCTCATTCCAAGAAAGTAATTTTCCCAAAGTAGTTAATACCACGGTGTTTTCAAAGTCACTATAATAGGAGAGTGTTTCAAAATCAAGCATCTCCGCCTCTGACAAACAAGTTAACACAGCATACTTGCAAATCTGTACATTGCTCATTTTATTTTTCATCTAAATAATGATGATGTGTCTGCTTATATTTTTTGTCATATTCGACATTAATGTCGTGTTGTGGTTCGATGATGCTTTTTTGAAGATGTGATGCAATATGAGATAATGCACGCTTGTCATCTTCATGCAAATATGTCATTTTTTTGACATATTTTTGCAGTACCAAAATCCAAAACTCTCTGTCCATTTTCTTGAAGTCTTTTTGGGTGATGGGGTTGCCGTTTTTGTCAGCTAAATAGCTAAACATTTCCTGTGGCATTTCTGTTCCTCTGCATGTATGTTTTAACATATAATTTATGATATATTAAAACCTACGCCTTTGCTTCTGGTGCACCGCAAACAAGCACTTTTTCACCGTTGAACTCCTTTTCTATGCATTCGCCCATGCTCAATTTCTTGATTTCGTCTACATCAAATATGATTTTTTTGTCGTCCATTTTTAACACTATCCAAATCTGTATACTTTTTTCTCTTTTAAAGGGTTTCTTTTCGTTTTTAATCTTCATCTTTTTCAAACAAATCGGGCTTGTTTCTATAATTGCTACATTCTACAAATTTTTTAAAACTCACTGTTTGAAAAAATTGATATTGGTTAACCCATGATGCTAGGAGAGCATAACGATGGTTGTTTTGTGTATTACCATATCTCATTATATATGGACGCTGACCGTGTTTTTTTAATAATTTGATGCGGTACATATCCTGCTCCCAAGTCGTATTAAAGCCCACTAAGACATACCACAGAGAGCGTTTAATGCCATGTTTTTGTAAAAGTTTTATCCCATTTGTAACAGAGAGCTCATCTTCCATCCTGTCGAAAGCAAAACGGGGTTCTGGTTTAATATTTAGTTGTGCAAGAATCTCTGTGTTTTCATCAGTGAGCAATCTGGCGTCAAGCCCATGGAAACTTACAGATAAATTTTCTTTTAAAATTTGGTTGGTTATCTTTTTAAAATGTTCTGGTAGAGCCATTATGTTGTTATCAAGGAGTTCAATGTGTTTATGTTCAGGGTTCCAGAATTCATAAATGTCACAGTTTGCCCTGATTTTTCCTTCCTTTTTAGGGACAATGCACCAAGGGCAATTATTGATGCACCCCCTTGTTGTATAGCCAATGCTGTAGTTACAGTTATACAGTGTGTAGTCTGGCATGACATGTTCTATTTCATCTGGTAAAACCATTGATGGGTCAATAAAATAACCACCAATATAGACATCTTGAAATTGTTTGGAAAAATCTAATGTTATATCTTTGTTTTTTTCATAAATGCTACTGATATATACTCTATCAAATCTATACTTGATTTTCTCTTTACCTGTTTTACACGGGTTTTTTATTAGCGATACTTTGTCTCCTTTTCGTTTATGGTGTGTGCTTAGTTTCATTAATGCAAGGTTTGGTATTTTTGAATCAATATCTACAAGTAAGATTTTTTTTTGTTTTTCTTGGAGTTCTTTTACTACTGATATTCCTTCGTTTGTGAGTTTTAAATAGGTTCTGTATATGCCCCAATTTTCTGATTTTATCAGTCCTCTTTTTTCCAATGATTTTATTGAGTTGCATAATGCTACTTGAAATGAGTTGTCTGGGGGATTTCTTCGAGTTTTCTTTGCAATTTTTTCGGATAGCAATCTTCTGTTTAACTCATGTGGTCTTTTTTTATAGGGATAGAGCGTCTGTAAAATTGTTTTTTGTAGCCTACTTAATTTACTCTGCATGAATTTTCATATAACTGTTAAGATTTTAAAAACTATTAAGATTTATTCAACAAATGATGTATTCTTAATAGTTACTGGAATCTTAACAGTTAAAAATTATTGTTTATTCTGTTTGTAGGTTCAATAGGATATGGATGGTTTCTCCAAGATTGAGCAATGGCTGGGCTACGAGTACTAGGGGTAGGTAACCTGTGTGCTCTACGAGCAGGGTTGAACGCACAGGGAAATCTTAACCCGTTGAGAAAACTACTGTTCAATCTTTATGGAGCCATTCATGTCATATTTTTTTCCTATTGTAACAGGTTCAAAGTTTCTCCAAAGTTGATAATGGGCTGGGCTACAGGGTTAGGTGTCATCCCCACAAGATGCAGGGAGACAAGCAGGCATACCTGCGAGAAAAACCCGTCATATCAACTTTTACAGAGCCGTATCACCTGTTTATATCTAACATAGGCTTCGATTTCTCTAGGGCATTGGCAAGCAGAAAAGGAATCAACACATGTATGGGTTGGTTCACCAAATGCCCTTTTAGAGTCGAAGCCTACTTTTTGTTACCCCCAAACATATTCACCATTTCCTGTTTTTATCAATTGCCCACTTTTCATCAAGCCATCAATAATACCTTTGTCAAAATTCTTATAAAGAAATTCAGACGTTATTTGGTATCCTGACTTGCGGTTTTTTGTAATTCTATTTTTGACTGCTTGAATTTTGTCAAATTGGAATTGTTTTTTGCCTAGTCCATACTCTTCGATAGATGAGTTTTCTACTGTTGGTTCTGGTTCTTCATAGTATTTTTTATATCTTTTTTCGTCTCTCTCACGTAAAAAAGCTGTGAAAACCGTGAAAACCAATAAAACCTCTCTATAGAATGGTATTTTATGTCCGTGTAAAACCAAAACAAGCTTTTCTTTTTTACACTTTGGTTTTAATGGTTTTATATCAACCGTAGAAAACCAACTTTCTAACCGTTGAAATACTTCGGTTTTAGTGGTTTTAGTGGTTTTATATATCATTTTGTATATTTGATTTGATAATTCATTCCATGTTGGTATCATTTTTGCAGAAAAATCTGCGAAACAATAAGTTGTAACATCCTTGTTCGCTTTATCGTTAAATTTACTTCCTTTTTCAATTAGACCAGTTTTAACAAGATTAGGTAAATGGTTGTACAGCCAGGGCTTAGATTGGAGGCATTTCGGCTCAAGTTCTGCTACTGTTAAATCTTCGTTTTCTTCTAGTATTTTAAGTATATCTTTGTATTCGTTACTCAGAGGTATCATTTTAGGGTTGCTTGTTGTGTAAATCAATACCATGCGTGCTAGCATGTAATCATCAGGGGTTGCTATCAGTTGGTTTTTCTCTGTTTTTTCTCGTTGTTGTTGGTGAAAAACAGCGCTAGCGCATATATAGTCTAGAAAACAGGTGTAATGGGTTCTCATTAAATCGTTGTCCGGGAAAAAATGTTGTATTATTTCTGCATACGGTATTATCACTTCATAGGGTTCTAAGCTTTGCACAGCGCTTCTTAGAATGTAATCAATTATCTTTTCGTTTTTTCCTGTGTAGTTTTTCGATATTTTGTCCATTATGTTTCTAGTTTGTTGTGTGCTGTCATTCAGTCCACCAATGCGGAAACGCCGCAACGCTTCGTCTCTAGGATTTGCATGGTGACTTGTCAAAATCATGCATGGCTTTCCGTGGATGGGTATTTCCATCGTTTTTTGGTCTTTAACGACAACTGCAAAATTTTCACCACTAGCCATTGTTTTAAAAGTTGAGCAGTTAAGAAGCCCTTGTGTTATATCTTCAAAGTGGATAACCTTTCCATCCCATGTCCATTCTAAATCTTTGTAGTGCCAATATGTAAAAGATTCCTTACTCATTTTTGTTACATGCAGATGTTCTTCTTCAGGTATTATTACAACAAGTGTTTTTTTTGTTGTCCAATCTTTACCCACTCCTGTTTTATCGGATAGAAGCAGGTTTGTGCTTTCGGGTATGGCATTTTTTACACGTCTTGTAGTTGCAACAATGATTAAGGATGCGATGGTATCTTCCTCTCCTGCTACGCCGTTGTTTTGTACTTCTTTTATTATATCTACTAAGAAAGTGGGTTCTTTCATTTTGTTTATTATTTCCCGTTTTGTTTCTTCTTCTTCTTGAGCTATTGTTTTTCTTGTTACAGGCACAGCCTTCTTAGGAGTTTTAGTCATTTCGCACCCCGATTAAAAGCAAAAATTCATTGTCCTTTTTTTTATAACGGCTTACGGTTTCCCACAAAATCTTGCTATTTTTGTTCAAGTTCGCATATTTTCTCAATTTTCGGGGTAATGTTATACGCCCTTGGCTATCGATTTGAGTTTTTTTCCAAATCATTGTATCAAACTTTTTGAATTTGTCTCTGTTTTTGATATTACCCATGCAAATTTCTCCCGTCAAAAGCAAAAATAGGCAATTCGTCGGTGTATAAAAGGTAAGGCACTACATTAAAACTGCTCAGCATCGCCGTAAACGGCTTGTAGGGGGTTTTTAGCCTATGTTGAAACATCTCTCCACGCTTCCCCCTATTTCGCCAATTACAACGCCATTCTGTATTGTTAAATTTTTTACACATTTACCTTCAAGCCCCAAAATGAGATTTATGTCCGACGAAAACTCAAACTCGAACAGAACATAATCTTTTTTGTGTTTTGAGAAAAAAGTTACTGCAATCATGGTTGCCCCCCATTCGCAATGTGGATGTCCTTAATCTGTCCTAGGGGGATAATTTTGAAGCCGTTTGACGTTTTTATTTTAAGTTCATGGTCGTCGACTTCTATTATTTTACCAAAATAAAAAAACAGTTTGTCTGATAAAAAATCGTTTCGCACCCCAACGGCAACATGTGGTCCAAGAAATTTTTTTATCTCTTTTTCTTCTATCATCTGCTAGTCTATCTCTCCCAATTTTCCATTGTTTTTTCTTATTTATTTTTTTTTATCATCATTTGTCAGCACACCATAAACCGCCCCCCCTTTGACTTTAAAATTCTTAAGGCGTTTCCCTTCGAATGAAAGTATGGTCGCTATTTCTCCGTTAAATTCAGGATAAAAAATTACTCCGCCATCTTCAGGGAAGTAACTTAATGATATCATTTTTGTATCTCTCCCCCTTCTAGTTTTTTAAGTTCAATATCAACGGCGATGAGCGCCGCATCAATGGTCAACCCTGTTTTTTCCAGATATCTTTTTGCATGGGGGTATTTTTTCAGAAGCGTTTCATCCATTTCATTTCGTCTCCCACGTTCTTCTCCCCTATTTGCTTCCTAGTAGTGGGCTCTATTTCCCGTAAACGTTGCATTTTTTCACGTATGGCTTCCCGTGCAAAATCCGCTCTGCTTTGATACCTTACATCATGCTTTACAAAATCATCAATCACAGCAAGAAAATCCTTTTTCAGACTTATTGACATATAATCGTGCATGTTCTTTCGATATTGTAATGTAGAAAATGCTTAATAAAACTTTCGTTACACGTAATGTAGCCTTCCATATATATACCTTTCTATTTTTTTGTAAAAAGTTAAATAATATTAAGTTATACGTAATGTAGATAAATAAAAATGTGGTGACACAAATGGGTAAAACAAAAGACAGACCAAAATATCAAAGCGTATCTTTAGCCGTTCCCTTTGTAGATAACATTAAAAAATATATATTTAATAAACCTGAATACAGAAGTGTTGCAGATTTTGCACGGGAAGCCATAAGGGAAAAAATGCAGAAGCCAACAAATACTCACCCAAAAGACATAGAGAATATTTTATTTGAAACAAAATCTGCAATAATTGGCATAGAGAAAAAGTTAGGAGAAATGGAACAAAAATTAAAGATATAGAGTTATATAATTTTGAATTTATTTTCATGTGTTGAAAATGATAGATTTAAGATAAGTCAGATGAAATTACAAATCTGTAATTCTCTCCTGTTGGATAATGGTTACTAATGGTTTTTATGCACGTTACCCTTATGTTTCTAGGAGAGAAACCCCCTTTCAAGGCATCTATCTACATACTCATAGTGTGTTACAGGAAAAAAGTGCCTTTTAAGACACTATCCCTTCTCCAATTGGAGAGATTTTGTTTTATTTCTTGATTTCATTTGCTGCTCTAGTCTTTCAGTTTTAAGCTCCAATATCTGTAGTTGCATTTTTCCCATTTCTTTCTGCATGCCGTCTAGTTGTTTGTCTTTCTCTGAAAGTGATTTTTGTATATCATTTAGTTGTTTGTCTTTCTCATCTATTCTGTTGTGTAAACCGCTAACATCGGTAGGAGTTTCAAAGACAGTAACATTATGCACGTGTTGTAAATACAGCTCTGCAAGGTCCTCTTTCTTTTTGTTACGGTAGAACTTATCCATGTCTGTCGCATGTCCCATTAAATGATTTGCATAATCAGCATTGCCAAAATAAGAACGGAAGAATTTTCTTAAACAGTGGGGGTGCAATATCAATCTACCTGTTCTAGTATCCCTTTCTGTGTTTTCCTTATACATTTTACTCTTTTTTACTAGGTTAGTCCATATAATTACAGCATTGCTGTCTGTCATTGGGAAAATTCTAGGGTCGTTTCTGTCTTTATTATATCTCTTGGATTTTTGGGCTGCATGTTTTATCCATGCGTCTCTTTCTTTCATCCATTCAAGATAAGCATTTGTAGCTTCATTTGAAATAAAACAGATTCGCTTCTTTCTTGTTTTTGTAAACATTTGGGTATAGTTCTTACTGCTTCTATTGTATGTTTTATTGACCGTGAGTTTGGTTGGTGTGCTGTCAGTATCTATATCGTGCTCTGTTAATGCTAGTATTTCCCCTATTCTACAACCACTAGAAGCCATCATAAGGTACATTGCTCTGCTAAGAGCGTTACCATGTGATAATACAGTTTTTAAATCTATGGTGTTCGGCACAAACTCCTCACTGATAGGACTAGCACCTTTGAATTTTGCTTTTAATATATCCCATATCTCCAATTCTTTTATTTCCCTTCTTAACTTTTTATCCCCCTTTTCCCAACATAAAAATTGCTTAACTGAATTAAAGAGAGTTTTCATACTAAGAAGGGGCACACCCTTTTTATTCAACTCCAAATATGCGTTATTGAGGTCGTTCTCTATACTTTCAGGTGTATTATCAAAATAGGTATTGATATCCTTACCAATAAGTCGAAAGTATTTGTTTATATTGCCCCTATAGCTCTTTTGCGTATTGAATGTGGTAATCAGCCGCTTCTCAAAAAATTGTTTAATTAGGTCGTTTGTCATGCAATTATGTATGTTCGACCTATTATTTATAAATTCCCAAAGCTGATTATTGTCTTGTCATTGAAA
>CAYLKT010000041.1:0-7960 GCA_964384305.1 uncultured Thermoplasmatales archaeon
CTGGTGGTCTTGGTCCACGATTCCCTGCAGAAGATTTAATGCCTCTTGCCCTTGCTAACGCGAAACGACTTGGAAAATTCGGAGCGTAAAAAAAATTTGAATTACACTTCATAAAGAGGATAATATTTGTCCTTTAGATACCCAATAAATACCTTGGAATTTAACCCCTCGCCACACGTATTTTTAATTATTTCATCAGCCATGTACATTCTACCATATTTGTGTACATTTTCATTTAGCCATGAAACAATATTTTTAAAATCGGCATTTTTAATTTCAGAATGAAGATTTTCATTTACCTCCGAAAGTTTCTTAAATAGTTGTGAAGAATAAATTGTCCCTAGTGCATAAGTAGGGAAATATCCTATGCTTCCGCCACTCCAGTGCATATCTTGTAAAACGCCTTCAACATCATTTTGTGGAACAACTCCGAGCGTTTCATCCATTTTTTGATTCCAAATTTCAGGAAGTTCGGAAACGCTAATCGTTTCATCCATGAGCCCTGCTTCAATTTCAAAACGTAAAATAACATGCAGACAATATGTTAATTCATCTGCTTCAACTCTGATTAGAGAGGGCTCAACTCTATTTACAATTTTATACCAACTATCAAAATCAGTGTTTGAAAACTGTTCAGGCGCCGTTTCAACAAACTTTGGGTAGAAGTATTCCCAAAATGGCCTACTTTTTGCAACCATATTTTCCCAGAATCTTGACTGAGATTCATGAAGGCCCAAAGAAGGCGAATCAGAAATTACTGTATTTTGATATTCGCCTTTTGGCATTCCAAGTTCATATAAGGCATGTCCAGCCTCATGAATTGTTGATCCAAATGCAAAAAGAGGATCGTTTCTTGAATAATTTGTTGTAATTCGTACATCATCATTTCCTATAGATGTTGTAAATGGATGAGTCGAAACGTCAGTTCTTGCTCGATCTTTTGAAAGAAGCATTTTTTCTATTGCAAGATTGCATAGTTTCTTTTGTTGATCTGCTGAAAACTTTATATTTACCTTTCCTTGATTTTGATATACTGAACTGCTTTTTATCTTTTCAAGAATCTGTACGATCTCATTTTTTAGATAAGAAAATTCTTTTTTGAGACGTTCTGTTGTCATCCCTTCTTCATAATCATCAAGAAGTGTATCATATCTTGGACCTAGCATGTCCATATAGGAGCAATATTCTTTTTCAAGCTCCACTATTTTTTCAAGATTTGGTGCAAAAATTTTGTAATCCTTTTTTTCTCTTGCCTCTTCCCATTTCTGATATGCAATCGTAGTCTCTTTTGACATTCTTTTTACATATTCTTCTGGAACTTTTCTTGATTTTTCAACATCTTTTTTTAATTTTGTGACAACAATTCTATCTTTTTCGGAAAGATTTTCTAAATTGTTTGATAAAATATTGATATGTTTCCAAAACTCTTCTGAGACGACGCGTCTATGCGAAAGAGTTGAAATAAGTGCCTTTTGTTCCGATCGTTCTGTTGCACCCATCTTTGGCATATATGTCATTTGATCCCAGCCAAGAAGAGCTGAAATTCCACCCAGAACGGATAATTCCTTTTGTTGTTTGTATATAAAATCCAATGATTCTTTCATATCTTCTTCATCCTTCCATAATGAACGTAAAAGTTTTTAATTTTAGTTATTTTGGTAAATTGTTTTGTTGTCTTATATGTGTTTTTAAAATATCTAATACGATGTAAACAGCAAGAATTACTGGTAAAAAACTTCAAATTTTCAATAAACTTTTAATTAAAAAAAGTTTTTTACTAAAGGACTCCCAAGCAAAGTATTTATAGTATAAATAATATAAATTAAGTTATAAATAATTTGATAGGTGGACATTTAATGAAAAGAATACTAACAATATTAACGATAGCAATGCTATTAATTTCCTCTCTTTCAATTGTTGCAAGCAGTCCAATTCCAATAGACGAAGAAGAAACAGGGGATAACCATCAAGAATATGATGAAAGTGATAACTTCTTTCCTTTATCAACTAATGAAGATATTTACAATCTACCTAGTTTTGATAGTTCTAGTCTGCCTTACAATGGTGAACAATTTTCTATCGACGCTCAAGGAAAATTCATTAGTAATATAGAAACAAGTGACATAACTAACAATATTGGGGGAGATGAGGGTTCTTCAATTTCCGAAAATGGTACTAATTTTTTACCAGATAGGATCCTAATAAAAAGTTCCATGGAAAAAATTTATTTTCCTCCGATGACAAAAGGTGAAGTTTGTGGGATGTCAGAGACTGAGATATTGAACGATTTGGAAATATCACAGATGCTTAATCCTGATGATTTCTTTACTTGCAACCCTGTTGCATTTAAAAATTTTAGTATTTGGTATCCTGATAAAGGAAGCATCAACTATACTATCCATGTAAGTTATGATGCCCCCTGGTCTGCTGAAGAAGAATTTGATAGTGAGGAAGATATTGAGTTAGCAATGCATGACAGAGGGTGGGTTAAACTTAGTCAAAATAGTGGAACCATAGGAGATATTGAGTCTGATGAGTCAACGACTCCAGGATGGGGCAACGCAGTTGAGCACGAAGATGTAATAACTGTTAAAATAAACATCACTGATTTATCACCTCGCAGACATATTGCATATATTGTGATTTGCCCCATATACGATGATCCACATTCACCAGAAAATCCCACTCAAGATTTATGTGGACCTCCTGATTACAATATAACAATACCCGTAATAATTAACATATGGCCACCAACAAATGATGAATCTTTAAAATACTCTTTACTGGGCTGTGAATCAGTCTATGAATATGATGCCGGCAGTGTCAATGAAGGCTGCTCACTCTCAGTCATTGCAGACTCCTGGAGTATCGGCCCTGAAAATACCACTGCCATATGTAAGATTGAGTTTGATTCTTTTTTAACTGCACCTCATGCACATTTTATGTGCCCTGAAGCTGTAGCGGAGTTCGATGCATATTCAAGGAGTATGGTATCAATTGAACCAGATGGGCAGTTTGCATCAACCGGTGAACATAACTATGCAAGGATAAGAATTACTGTTCCTGAAGGGTGGCTGATGAAAATGTTGTATTTTAGAGAGAAATGGTTTCAATCCTGGGGCTCCTGTGGGAATATTGAGTGCCCTCCAATTCCTATTCCTAGACTTTTTGATAATGGTGCACTAGATCCATCTTTTAAATTCAAAGTATGGGGACCTCAGAACTCAGTATATCATTTTGTGATTAACTTTCATGTTACAGCATGTATAACACACGAAGAAGATCGTCTGCCACCAATGGTAATGATTAAAGAACTACCATCATTTGAAAAAAGTAAAACAGTACCACAGGGTGAAACAGTACATCTATTAGATACTATAACATGGAACCCTTCTCAAATTCAAATCTATGATGTTGATCCAACTGTTTATTATAGTTATTTTTGTTTTTTAGTTGATCTTGAAGCATATGAATATTATTTTAGAAACGATATGTATTATGAGCCGGGCAGTTATACTCAGCCCCCTCCTGAGCAAACATGGGTTGGAGATGGACCTGATGAAAAGCATGTTCGAGTCATACCAAACAAATATTCAAACCGTGGGGTATTATATCCAGGTGGAAGCCCTGGAGGAGACACATTAAGAGAAATTAAGGGTAGAGACATTAACAATTTTTATGTTGACACAACAGGACTAGAACCAGGGAAGTATATGGCATATATCGGTTATATCGCAGAATGCCCGTTTTGGACGATAAACACAGACCCTGATGGTGATGGGCCTGAAGAGGGATTTGCTGGTGTGGGTGTGTTACCTGCGATTGATCCAGCTAGCTGTATTTTTACGGTAGAATCATCAAATTGGGAAACAGAAGAAGAACCACATCTTGAAAGATTTGTAATAAAAAATATGCAACTCGACAATCTTGATACTTTTAGATATAAAACTTGCACCGTCACTGAGGGTAATGTACCATATGAAGATACATTTCAAACGTTAAATGCTATAGAGGTTAATATCAGTAGCAATGAAAATATGACGCAGTCTCTCTTAGTTAATGACTGCTCAATAATGTTTGACATATATCCCAAAAAAAACAGATTATACAAAAAATACAGATGATACACGTATGCTTCCATCAGATAAAGTAATAATTATTCCACGAAGTGATGGCTACCGCCCCCCTTATTCAGATGATCCAGATTCATCATTTGAAGAAAGAGGTGGAGATAGCGGATATGCTCCAATCATTGCAAATCCTTTCACTATGTTTGACCAACTTGTCTATATTAATGGGCAAATGTCACATATTGAGCCTCCACCACTCTACAGTACGATTAAAACACAGGTACTCAACCCAGTTGATGGTGAATGGATTGACATACAGGATTCACGCCGGCGAAACCCACATACTGGAGATTGGGTAAGTCAACTTGAGGATGTTCCTGTTGGTACTACACTTACTTTTAGAATAGAAGTTTTCATCAGAGATTTTCACGATGGTCCTGCTGGAGGCAATGGTGAAATGGCAGGTTGTGGTAAGCTAGTATGGCCACTTCAAATAGAAAATATCCTACCTGAGAACCTAGTATATGAGGAAGATAGCGCAAAAACTCGCCTGGGTGCATGGTGGAAAATGAGAGACCCAATGGCATGTGGTGGAACGGTTAGCGAATCAGATGATACAGATAATGATACAGATAATAGCACATGTTTCTTAAAAGATACTAAGATTTTAATGGCTGATAGCACTACCAAAAACATCGAAGAAATAATTATCGGAGACCTAGTTAAATCTTTTAATGAAGGGAACAACAGTCTTGTAAATGGAGAAGTAGTACAAGTTTTCCATCATGGGTCGGAGGAGACAGACAATTACTTAGTAATTAACAACGACCTGAAGGTTACGCCAAACCATCCAATATACAAGAATGGTATATGGATTCCTGCTATTGAGCTAAGAAAAGGTGAGGTGCTAAAGTTTAAAGACAATACATATGAAATAAATTCCATAAAAAAAGTATTTGAAAAAGTACCAACATATAATTTTGAGGTAAGAACATATCATAATTATATTGTGTCAATGGAAGAGGGATCTTTACTAGTCCATAATACTAAAGACATAAATCCTAATGGCACTACTAATTGTTTTTTAGAGAACACACAGGTTTCTATGGCTGATAACTCCCACAAGAACATTGAAGAAATCACTGTTGGCAATTTTGTTAAAAGCTATGACGAACAAACAAAAAATATAGTTGAAGGACAAGTAAATAAGATTTTTAAACACGACAAAGAAATAATGGCTGATTACTACCTGATAATCAATAATGATCTACGAGTAACTCCTGATCATCCAATATACAAAGATGGTAGATGGATAGCAGCTGGTAAACTTGTAGTTGGTGATATCATTGGCTTTGATGGCAACTTTTATGAAATTTTTTCCATTGAAAAAATCTTTGAACAAGTCACAACCTACAATTTTGAAGTTGAAAAATATCATAACTATATGGTGAAATCCAAAGATGGCGATGTCCTAGTTCATAATGGTGGTTCTTATCACCCTGAATATGAGGGAGAGAGTTATTTTTCATGGGCAGAAAAATTTACACCGTTTGAACCATCTATTGAGCGTAAAAATTTAATATGGGATCTTCCAACTGGATACCTAATAAAATCACAATTTTACAACATGGAAGAAGCCGTGTTGGAAAGTGATTTTAGCCTTTTTGATCAACCTACTTGTCATCCACATGCAGGATCCAGCCCAATTTGGCCATATCATCCAACTGCAACATGGGCTGTTGCTACTACTGGAGCTGTAGCTGTTGAAATTGTTTTTAATGCTACAATAAATGACATAGTAGATATTGATGAAATTATTACTAATGAGGCGGATCTAAAAGTATTAGACTTTTTTGACCATTATTACATCAACCAAGACATACAACAGATTAATAATGATACTGCTTCTGTAACATTAAAAAACTCAAACCTCCCACCAAATAGACCAGAGATAATCTCTCCATTTGATGGTGAAACTGGTCTTTCTGTTAAATATACTGATGAGTTACTGGTTAGAGTAACTGACCCAGATAATGATCTCATGTCTGTATCTTTTTACTGGACGGATAAACCACGTTTTAGTATTTGTATGGACCCTCGTGCCAGCGAACCAGGATCTGATAGACCACCGATGATAGATGCGCCTGTAGCTACTGCTTATGAATTTGGTTGTCATGGCACCCGCATAGAAACAGTGTATAATGTGCCAAGTGGTGCTATTGTAAGTGTTGATCCTCGACCAATTGCATATTTTGATGAAAAACTGTCTTCCGGAATTTTTGGTAAAGCTAACATTAAATATTTAGAATATGACACACAGTATGAATGGTACGTAGTAGTAAAAGATATGAAAGATACTGTTCGATCTGATATTTCCAGTTTTAGTACAGATGATAAGCCACCTGAGGCTGATTTTACATTTATGCCCGAAGAACTGCATACGGGTGAACTTGTTACTTTTGATGCTTTGCCTAGTCATGACCCTGATGATGTAATTTTTAAGTATATGTGGACTTATGAACCTGTAGGCGGATTTATAATACCTGATAAAGGCACAGGAGGAGATATAGATGATAACCCCGATGATGGAGATAACGACATGCCTGACTGGTATAATAACATGGATCCTATCCATGGCCCAGGAATTATAGGAACTGGTGAAAAAATTGATTACATCTTTAACGATACCGGAGATTATAAAGTAAAATTACGTGTATATTATGACAGATACGAGTCTTTGACTTATGGCGAACATATTCGCGATCATAATGTCCTAAGTAGGTGGCCATACTACAGCACTGTAACAAAGATTATAGATGTAACTGAAGGAACTGTACAAGATAAATATCCACCTGTTGTAGAGGGTATTCCTGATCAGACTATTACTATGGGTGATAGTTTTGATTTGATTTATCTTGATAGTTATGTAGAAGATTCTGAGAGTAATGACGAGGAGATTGTTTGGTCTGTTTCTGGTAATGAGAATTTTTTTGTTAGTATTGTTGATCGTGTTGCAACGATAACCTATCCTTCTATTTGGAATGGTGGGGAAACTATAACCTTTATTGGAACTGATCTTGATGGTTTCTCTGACTCTGATGATGCGGTATTTACTGTTTTACCAATTGGTGATAATAATCCACCGGTTATTAGTCTGATGGCTCCAGTTAATGGTGCTGAGGATGTATCAGTTGATATCAGTATGGTTAGTGTTAATATCATAGATCTCGAGGGTGATGTTTTTGATTGGAGTATTGAAACAGTTCCTGATATCGGTAGTAATTCTGCTGTTAGTGATTCTGATGGTACGAAAACATTGAGTATTTCAGAGGAATTGCAGTATGATACTAGTTATACATGGTTTGTAAATGTAACAGATCCTTCAGGTAGTGGTATATATACAAGAGCGATTTATACGTTTACTACTGAGTTGGAGAATAGCGGTGATGACGATGATGAGATTGAGGATTGCAATGTTGAAATATTAAAACCATTAGAAAATTTCCTCTACATAAATAATATCGAGAAATGCTCATTTTTCATTCCAATAATTATTGGAGATGTTGAAATCAGCGTAGCAGTATCAGATCCAAATCATGGGGTAGCCTGTATAAAGTTCTATATCGATGATGAAGAAAAAAAATCAGTAACTAACCCAACACAAGAAACATATAGTTATATGTGGGATGAAAAAGCATTTTTCTGGAAAACAATCAAAGTCATAGCAACAGATGCCGGCGGAAAACAAATAGCCAGTGACAGTATTGACGTGATAATGTTCAACTTAGAAGGATGAAAAAATATTTTATCAAATTAAAAAAATCCAAATGTTAAGCATCGATTTCAATTCCCACGGGACAATGATCAGAGCCTACAACATCCTGCATGAT
>CAYLKT010000042.1:0-2197 GCA_964384305.1 uncultured Thermoplasmatales archaeon
ACGCCGCCGTTGGTATAATAAAAATCACTTTCTGTCAAACTATCTAAATTGTCCTCATAATCGGGATCAGGGCCATAGTAATCATCCCAGTAATTACCTAAAGTTCCATTATCCCATTCGTTATCACCGTGCTCTTCTGCATTTTTGCAATTATCTTCAAATGTATTATTAGATATGACATTATTCTTGCTACCAGAAGCTGCATATAAAGCATAATTTACAGAGTCTCTGATGTCATTTTCTTGGATAGTACAACCAGACGCAGGCAAATTAATGCCTATACCGTTGTCATAAATTTCATTTTTCACAATATTGCTCTGGGACGACCCCAAGCTAATGCCAGTATTCCCATTATTGTAGATCTCATTTTCATCTATGTCATCATTGCCACAATTTGTTAGATGTATTCCATCATGATCATTTCCAAAAATTTCGTTTGATTTAATTATATTTTCGTTTGAATTGCTACAAGATATTCCATATGCACTTGTAGCAAATGTATTATTCTCCATTTTGTTTGAATTAGATGAAACAAGATAAAGAGCTGAAGCAGTACCACACGCCTCAATTTTGTTGTTTTGGAGTATATTAACACTAGATTCCCTTATATAAACGCCCCTCGTACCATCTATAGTATTATTTTTTATTACAGAACTATGGCTACCATCAAGATAAATCCCGCGACCGTAACTGCTTATGTTTAGAATGTTGTCGACAATTACGGCATCTTCTACATCAGGAGCAACGTGAATTACAGCCTTACGATGAGATGTAGTTGTATAGTCACATATCGTAAAATCTTCTATTGAAGCGGAATCTGCAGTTATATCGACCAAATAACTGGTTTTTGCACTACTATAGATAATAGTGTTTTCTCTATCATCACTCATCAAGCTTATAGATTTAGATATGGCAATATCTCCATAGTACTCTCCAGGAAGGACTTTTATTTTGTCCCCATTGTTTGCTACGCCTATCGCTATCTGGATAGTACCATATGGTTTTGAAATGCTCCCATCTGCTTGATTAGGAAAAGGATAATCATCATCAACCCAGATTTCTCTTCCAGAATCATCAGATGCGTCGGTGGAATAAATTTCACCATTATAAATAGCTAAAAAACTACAGAACAATACAAGAAGGATAATCATTCCTGCAAATGTCTTGGATTTGTACATCTTCCCATCACCTCAAATAAAGACAAATATCAAAGGTCAATTTATATTTTTCTCATGAATTTGAGCAAATTTTTTATTAAAAGGCCGATTTACATATCTCCAGATGAAAGTTTGCCTTGGTGGTACGTTCGATTGCTTTCATAAGGGGCACAAGCGCCTTATAGATAAGTCGTTAGAAATTGCCGGAGAAAAAGGATTTGTCTTTATTGGAGTTGCTGATGGAGAACTTATAAAAGCAAAAAAAACTACAAAATCCCTCCAAGAAAGAAGGCAATCTATTGAAAGATATACAAGATGCAAGAATTGTACTTGCAAAATAGAGATTAAACCAATAGGAGATAAATACGGCCCATCTGTAACAGGAGATTTTGATGCAATAATTGTATCTCCTGAAGCAAGACCTGTTGCAGAGGAAATAAACATTAAAAGGAGAAATTTGGAAAAGAAACCGCTAAAAATATTTGAAATTCCTTTTGTTTTGGCAGATGACAATCTCCCTATAAGTTCCACAAGAATAAGAAACAAGGAAATTAATGACGAAGGACGGCGCCTTTAGGAGATTAGTTTTAAATAGTTCATACCAATACATCGGAAAAAGGTGATCTGTGTGACATATGTTATCTTTGAAGTAAAATCTGAAGATTTGGGCAAAATAAACAACGTTGTTAAAGATGATCTTGTCAGTAGACAAAGCATTCTAACAAGAGATGCAAGTTCATTAGGATTTGACAAGGAAGTTTCATACCTGAAAATCGAAGGAAGCAATGAAGGGTTAAAAAAAGCAGAGAAACTTGCAAAAGAACAAGGATTTAACAAGCTTAAGTCAAAAAAAGCAGAAGAGATAAATAAGAAAATTCAAGAAGAAGAAGATTCTGCTGCAGATGGCATGGGCATGATTTTTGGATGAACTATATCTTCCAATAACTCGCCCACTTATTTTTGATTTTTTTTGTTGTCGCTTTTGCATTAACATCTTCTTTAATGTCATCATCGATTTCTATTGGTTCTCCAATCATTTC
>CAYLKT010000042.1:2297-7896 GCA_964384305.1 uncultured Thermoplasmatales archaeon
ATATCTCCAGTTCCTGGAAAATGAGGCGATAAATGGATGGATTGGTACATGACATCAGACCTATCATAGAATATGTCCTGTGTACCGTTACCGTGATGAACGTCATTATCAAAAACCAGTACTTTTTTTCCTTTTTTTGTGATTTCATTTGCAGCAATTGCCGTATTGTTAAAAAGACAAAAACCCATGGATCTATCTTTTGTGGCATGATGTCCTGGTGGTCTTACGAGAGAAAAAGCGTTTTTTGCTTTTCCGTTGAGTACATTATTGCAAGCATTAACAACAGCGCCAGCAGCAATTCTGGAAGTTTTAAAGTCATCTTTTGATACATAGGTGTCTAAATCAACCCAAGAGTCGCCTTGTTTACTAATAGCTTTTATTTGGGCTATCATCCTTGTTGAATGTATGTCATAAAGAATTTTTTCTGGGAGAATAGATGGCTCAACCATTTCAAGAGATTCAAAAAACGGTGAATTCCGTATCCCGTCCATCATTACAGTAAGCCTTTCAGCATTTTCAGGATGCCCGATATTATCGTGTTTATGAAATTCTTTTGAGTAGAATATCTGTGTTTTCATAAGATATCAGAGAGAGAAACACCTTAGCAAGATATAAGTCTATTTCTAATATTTTAAGTACAGACAATGTATTGCAGGATGCATAATTAACGGGGAACACATTGTTATGAACGAAATGCTTCTTGGTATCTCACCTGAGTATCTTTATTTTCATGGAAAAACTCCAAAGCATGTATCTGATTTACATGAACCATATTTTCTAGCTTTTTGCCCAAATGAAAGAAGCATAGATGCCGCTAGAAAGGAACTTATTAAAAAAGTAGATGAAAACAAACTAGAAGATAATACTTTATCCAAGATAAAAAGAGTTGGAGAAATTGAAAACTATAGGAGTTTCAGTGATTTTACAAAAAACAGGAAGGTATTCAAAGTTTACACAAAAAAATCCTATTTTGTTCCAGAAGTTACTGATAACTTGTTTTTCTATCATGGATTATACACTGCCGAACATGATATACCCTATCAACAAAGGGCACTCGTTGATATAGAAGCCAGTGGTAAATATTGGATCTTTGATACAAACGGTGAGAAAAAGAAACTTAAGGTTTTGATATATGATATTGAAACTACTCAGTTTGAAGAGGGGAAAACCAATATTCCCATTGATATAATAGGCTATTCGGATTTCGATGTTTCTTTTGAGTCGAGTAAAGATTTAGAGAACGAGGAATTTAGTTTTGATATTGTTGATTGTCCAAGCAGCTGGGAAGAAGGAAAAGTCAGTCAACTTGTCTCAAGAAATGTTGATGAGGAGATAGAAAACCTTTACAATTTTTGTAAAAAAACAATGGAATATGATATTATATCTGGACATAACGTTGCAGGTTTTGACAATCTTCAAATCTATGGTAGGCTAAATTGGATTTTAAGAGGACACAGAGACAATCTTTCAAATGAAAAAAGAATGCTTTTCCAGGAGTTTGTAAGTAAATATAGCAGAATGGATAAATCATTTCATTTTGGCACTCGCTCTGATGCAGTTCAATTTTACCCATGTACTCTCGATACTTATCTTGGAGTGAGAAAGTTTTACCATTTTTTAAATGATTTTAGTTTGAAAGCGGTTGCTCCGTTTTTGGGCATAAATATCAAAAATCGTATTATTTTAACTCCATCCCAAATAAAGATAGATGATAGAACTCTTATATATAACAAGCATGACGTACAGGAGCAATTAGGTGTTACACTTAATCTTATCCAACAGACGCTTCCTCTAGCATTTACTACAGGTATGACTTTTGACATGTTGCTTTCTTCTGGCGCAGTGAATATGTGGGACCATATGGCCCTTATTAGAGGGGCGTTTCAAAAGAAAATTATGCCACCAATATGCAGAGTGATGTCTATTTCACATGTTTTGCTTAGGGATTTCAAGTGGTGCAATACGAAGGAAGACATTGTAAAACAGTCCAAGATGAAGAAAGATCAGTTGGCCAAGGATTTTGTTCGTGTTGTAAAATATGGGGACGAGATGCCCAAGTGGGTGGAAGATCCTTATGTGATTTGCAATGAAAAAGCAAAGGATCCTGATGAAAGGCTTAATTATCATATGCCTGGTGGAATGACTATAAAGCCAGACAAGGAGGCGTTTTCTCATTTTATTCCTTGGTGGCATGTAGTTGTTGCTGATGTTGGAGCCATGTATCCAACAATTCTGAAGGCAATGAACGTAGGGGCAGATACAGTGAGACTTGCCACGAGTTCAGAAGACCCTGATGATTGGATTTGGCTAAAAAAACTACCAGAACGGTTTTTGAACAACAGAGATTTGAATTGGAGAAAAGTAACAGAAAACGATTCATTTGCAGATAAGGGCTTTATGCTTGGCGTAAAAATCGACGAAAAACCAGGTGTTGTAAATTGTGCAATGACAGGCATTATGAGTATGATCGCCAAGGTAAAAAAGGAACTTAAAGAAGCTACAAAAAATGCCGATCCAGCTGAACTTCAAAGACTTAAAATGATGTATCAAAGCGTGAAAGGTGCTCGTAATGCTGGAAGTGTTGATTATTCACAACGAGTCATATTAATTTCTCCCGATGGCAATTATAAAAATCTAAAGATTGGGGAATTTGTTGATGAGGCAATAAACAAATTTGGCAGTCGTATTGAAAATATTAATGGAACTGAATTTGAAATTGCTGATGTTAACGATAATTGGACAGCAATATCTATCAATAAAAATGGTAAATCTGAAATAAAAAGAGTTAAACAAGCAGTTCGACATAAATGGAATGATAAACTTGTAAAGATTACTACTAAAAGTGGTTATACGGTTGTAACGCCAAACCATAGTGTTTTTACAGTGAAAAATGGTAAAATTGAGGAGATATCTGCAGGAGATATTGATAATGACACTTTGTTAGTCCATGCAAATAATATACCTAATGTAGAAAACAGCCAGAGTATTAATTTGGTTGAAACAATTGATACATCAGGTTTTTATGCATTTATCGACAAGGAAGACCTATGTTTTTTTAATGGAATAAGAGAAAATCTAATTTCTTTTAATGTTAAAACTAACAATTCTACACCATATCTTAAAATTAGTTTAGATAAAATTCGAAATTTGGAAATTAATGAAGGTCTCTATAAATATATAACAGTTGGATCTAACGGAAGGAAAGCAAGTAGAATTTCATCAATTATTCCTATTAATGAAGATTTATCTGAGCTGCTTGGGTATTATGTCTCAGAAGGACATATTTCTAAAAAGAATACGAGAGGCAACCTTCACTATTACACTACTTTTTCATGTGCCTCAGAAAAGATGCATCAGAGAATAAACGAGATTTCTAAAGATATTTTTGGGTTAAACGTTTACACATTAGATAGAATAAAAGACACCGGTAGTATTGTATCTTCATTACATGCAAAAATAGTGGATCATTTATTTGAAAATATTTTTGAATGCGGTACCAATAGTAGAAGCAAAAAAATCCCATCACAAATTTTATCATCACCAATTTCTGTTAAAAATTCTTTTTTTAAAGCATATATGGATGGCGATGGCAACTATAAAGCAGAAATGCCCTCATCGGTACCACTTGGACGGTTTACTACTAATAGCCGATATCTTAATGAAGATTTAATAACCCTCCAAAGGCAATTTGGAATGAAAACTAATACTTATTACAGAAATAGTGATGAGACTTTTAATACCAGAATGGTTGATTATTTCAAAGGTAAAAAAGAAAATCTTGGTGATTGTTTTGCAATTCCACCTAAAAATATTGAGTTCATTGACCCGACCTCTGATTATGTTTATGACATCAGCATAGAAGATAATGAAAATTTCTTAGATGCTAATGGAGGCATTCTTCTCCACAACACACATGGGATCCTTAGTGCACCTGGCGTTTCAGGAAGGCAGTTTAATCTTTGGGGTGCCGCTACGATTACTACAAAAGGCCAAGCAATCCTTGCAGATACATTGAATTACTTAGAGAAAAAAGGCATTCGCGTAGTCTACGGAGATACGGATGGGCTTTATCTAGGGTGCTCTCGCTCCATGGGCAACGTTCCTAAACTCCCCAAATCTTTAGGACTATCCATTGATGAAGATAACAATAGTTGGCTTACCAAACCCGATGCAGCGCTAGATGCAATTAATGAATGCAACAATAAATGGCAAAAAGATCTCAACTATCCTGATTTTGAGTTGGAACCAGAAATTCATGATGGAATGATATTTATTAAACATAAAAACTACCTCATATTCGATACTAAAGACGGTAACTTTCAGATGAATACCAAGGGGAATAACTTTAAAGGCTCCGATAAAGCAAATATTGCGAGAAAGGTTCTAAAAGATATTATGATTGAAGTGTTAAAAGAGAACTTTGTGTGGGATGACGAAGAAAAAGCAAGAAAAAAGGTTAAAGAATCGATAGTAAATAAAACAAAGGAAGCTGTCTCTAAGTTAGACTTATCCAAAGTAGATCTTAGTGATTTAACGCTCGTTCAATCTGTTCAACCTGCAAAAAGATACAAACCAAACATGGATGGCTCCTCGTCAACATTTGCAAAGAGAACTGTGGCTCTAGAGAAACTACTTGGATATCCAATTAAAAACCGTATCAAATTCAAATTTGTAGTAACAAAAAGATCATTACCAGGAATTATAAAACCATCAAAGAGTGGTGTTAAGCCTATAGACTACATGTACCCTCTAGACCTACTAAAAGACAAAAGCGAAATAGATCTAGATTGGTACAAAAAAATGGTTGAAAAATACATTCAAGGAGCGTTTGGTCTTTCAAACATTGAACAAACCGAGCAACTAGGCTTAGACGCATGGATGTAGAATAAAAAATATATTTTTAGATGACATTTACCCAAAAAATTGGTATATCATCAGGTGCCTTTAATTCTCTTTTTCTCCCATTCATATGACATCCCATCATATATCTGTGCTATATTGTAGCACGTTATCAACAACCACGAATAGATATGTCATATAAATAATTTTCGCACATCACACAGATAATAATAAAATCCTAGTACAAATCCTTTCCAATTTTTGTGTCCTCAAAGATGGACTTTATTGTAATCTGAATATTTGATTCCATGGATTTTTCTATTTTTAACCGCCCCTTGGGGTCTGATTCCAACCAATTCAATGCATCCCTCAAAACATCCACTGAACCATTTGGAACAATGCTTTTTCTGTTTTTTCCCTTTGGAGAATTATTCTTATCAAAATTGCTTTGTGAAAACTGAATGATTTTTGCCAATTCTTCTACCGAAATCCCAACTTTCTTTCGTATCCCATTTCTAATCTTCCGAATATAGCTATCTTTATATCTTCGTTCAAACCCCTCTGGATCACCAATATATTCTCTCTCTACAGCACTAAGCATATGCTATCACATCTCTATTTTAGATTATTAATGTTACTAAGTATCATAATATTTTTCTCGACCGTTTGAATTAAATGTCAAACTTAAATAATAATTATTAGTTACTAACAAGACTTTTGCAGTTTTTACATTAATTGTATAATCCCATATTTTTTAGAC
>CAYLKT010000043.1:0-5965 GCA_964384305.1 uncultured Thermoplasmatales archaeon
TAATGCTATTGCTAAAACACTACTTGATTTTTTTATCATATTTGTATTTCCCCCATATTTAACTTATTCAATACTACATGGTAAGCTAAATACAGTTATATATTAACTATCGTATATATATATACTTTGCTACTTATATTAATATTATATAGTGGTTATATTAACCCGTAATTATGTTCAAATTAAATAAAAATAGTTAATATATTGTGTGATTATTACTGCTGGCTAGACCTTCATGCATGAAGAACTTAAAAAAATACTCGAAAAACAACATTATTCGATAGTTGGAGAACATTCTGGAGTCAAACTTTGCCACTGGATGAGGCAGAGTTTGTTATTCAAAAGAGAATGTTATAAACAATCTTTTTACGGCATAAGATCGCATAGATGTCTTCAAATGACTCCATCCATCCATCAATGCAATCACATGTGTCTTTTTTGTTGGAGGTATCAAGGTTTCACGGAAAAAAAGTTTGAAACGGTAGATGGGCCAAAATTTATTTTAGAGGGTGCAATTGAAGCACAACGAAAACTCATTACAGGATTTAAGGGCGACGAAAGATGTGATCAAGGAAAGTGGGAAGAAGCAAACGACCCAAATATGGTTGCATGCTCTCTTTCTGGCGAACCAACCCTATATCCAAGACTAAGTGAATTTTTTGAAGAGTGCCACAAGAAAAACATGACTACATTTCTTGTAACAAATGGTACAAATCCTGATGCATTGGAAAATATGGATACGCTTCCAAAGCAACTTTATGTTTCAATTGTTGCACCAAATGAAGAGCTTTATAAAAAAGTTTGTTCGCCCTTGATTTCAAATGGCTGGGAAAGAATCAAAAAAACATTGGAAATCTTGCCATCACTTGATACAAGAACTGTGGTAAGGCACACTCTTGTACAAGGAATGAACATGGACGAAAAATTTATTTCACAATATGCAAAGTTAGACGATGGTGCATCTCCCATGTTCATTGAACCAAAAGGTTACGTTTTTGTTGGTTATTCTCGAAGAAGAATGAATATATCCAACATGCCTTCACACGAAAAAGTAAAGAATTTTGGTGAGAAATTGGCTGCAGAGATAGGTTATGATCTAATAATGGAAAAGTCAGATTCAAGGGTTGTTTTGCTTTCAAAAGATAAGAAACCGGCAAGATTTGATAAGCAAAACTAATAAATAATAGTCTACATTATATTCTTAATGATGGATAATAAAAGCAGAATAATTTCTATTCTTGTTGTATTATTTTTATTAACAACGCTTTTTGTTTCACATTCTACTGCTTTAAAAGTTGATATTACAAAGGATAACGGGGCGTCTGATTATGATGGATATATTATAAAATTCACCGATGAACCATTGTCCATGTATAGAAATAGATTCTCTCATTTTGGGGGAATTGTTTTAAACAGATTTATTGATCAAAAAGTAGCAACATACAACGATAAACTCTGTTCATTGCATAACACAGCAAAAGAAGATATTACAAAAATACTCGGAGAAAAAGCTGAAAAAATATTTTTAAAGGATTTCAGGTTGGTGTTCAATGGAATTATAATAAAAAAAGTTTCTCATGTATTTCTTGAAAAAATCAGGAATTTACCATATGTTGAAAGCGTTACACCAAATTATAAAATTACTGCTTGTTTGGATGAATCAGTTTCAATTGTTAATGCAGATGATGTCTGGGAGTTAACAGACGATTATGGACAAAATGTAACCGGAAAAGGTATAACAATTGCAATTATTGATACGGGTGTTGATTACACTCATCCTGATTTAAAAGATGGGTTTTTAGGTGGGTATGACTTTGTTAACAATGATGCTGATCCAATGGATGACAACGGTCATGGAACTCATTGTGCAGGTATTGCAGTTGGACTAGGAAATGCATCAAATAGTACATATGTCGGAGTTGCGCCTGGGGCTAAATTTTATGCATATAAAATACTAGATGATAAAGGAGAAGGAGATTACTCTTTGTTTTTACAGGGGATAAACCAGGCACTCGACCCAAATAATGACAGCGATTGTTCAGATCATGTTGATATAATCTCAATAAGCTCGGGTGCTTTGGGTGGGGATCCCAATGACATAATTTGTGAGGTTGCAGATAATGCAGTAAGTCTTGGAGCTGTAGTTGTTGCAGCAGCTGGAAATAGTGGACCTGCTTATAGTACAATAAATTCACCAGGCTGTGCAAGAGAGGCCATATGTGTAGGTGCTGCAGATAAAGATGGTGGGATATACTCAAGAAGTTCCAGGGGACCTACGTCTATTGGAACGTTAAAGCCCGATGTAATGGCACCTGGTGTTGATATAATATCCGTAAGAGCAAGTGGTACAAGCCTTGGCACCCCAATTAGCGAATATTATACTAAAGCTTCGGGTACGTCAATGGCCGCGCCTCATGTTTCAGGGGCAGTTGCCCTCGTGTTGCAAGCACATCCTGATTGGACTCCAAGGCAAATTAAAATGGCATTGAGAAACACTGCAGTTGATTTGAACTATAACTTGCAAACTCAGGGTTATGGGCGGATAGATGTACTTGGTGCTGTTTTGATATCAGATGCACCACCTATTGCTATACTGAATACATCTGGACAAATTGAAACAGAAGTCTTGGATATTTTTGGAACTGCATCATCTTCGAATTTTGGGAATTACAGTTTATATTATAAAAGTAGTGGGGGATGGACAAAAATTTTTGAGGCTAGCGAACAGATGAATGACAGCCTCTTGTTTAGTTGGAACGTAAGTGCTATTTCTAATGGAACCTACCAATTGAAGCTTGATGTTAGTAGTTCCACTCAAACAAGTTCAGATATTGTGTTTATAAGCATTGGTTCACCCTCGGAAGAATTGTTGTCGATTTACGAAGGCCAAACCTTTAGAATAAACATAAGCGATGCAGGAAAACCGATGAATGCCTTTGTTTTATTTAGGGTGCCGTATCATTTCCCACAGATACGATATGGTAGTTCTGTTGAACTAAAAGCACCCTGGATTATAAATCCCTTTTTCCCAATGCTTCATGGAGAAATTACTATTTTCAAACTACTTGGCGGGTATAAAAAACTTACAATTAATATAACAATAGTCAACAAGGAACTGTTCTAATCCTTCATCAAGTCTTCTCCGCCTTCAAACTGAAGTTGAATTGCTGAATATAAATCTTCTATTCCAAAGAATTCTTCTTTTCCAACAGGAATCAATTGGGAATAACTGCCAAAACTTTGCATTAGTTGCAATATTCCTTCGTTCATTTCTCTATATACTGATGCGTCTTCATTTGATATTGCTGTAGAAAGGTATTCCGTATCTTTTGACCATTGTTCAACAATATCAATTTCTTCTTCAGAAAGCATATCTGATTTGCTTAAGATGTTGATTTGAGGGGCATTCATTCTAAAATTTGTGCTAATTGAAAGCAGCAGTTGTGATGTAAACCCTGATGCAGTTTTTGCAAGCGCGTGATCTAAAAGGTAAGCGATTATCGATCGTTTCGGGTTAAAAAACTTTACAATATATTTTCCTGCTTCTCTGAATACAAATAGTTCCAGTTGTCCAGGAGTATCCATTAAAATGTAATCAGTTTTGAATGAATCTATGCTTTCTTTAACATCGGCCGTGTTGAGTGCAAGCATGTCCGCGCATGCAATTTGTGCACCATTTGGCCCTAGGCCATATTCATCCATCACTCCCTTTAATGAAATCCAATCTCGTATGTCAACATCTGGTTTATATGGGAGATTTTCAGCACCAGGGTCAAGATTCACTGTTATTGCATCGGTTCCCCTTAGCTCCATCCATTGCTTGAATGTGTTTGTGAGAGTAGATTTTCCAGATCCTGCAGTTCCAATAAAATAGACAAATATCTCTTCTTTCATTTTTACATTCCACGAATTTTTTTCATATGTGTTATGCGTTGTTTGATAAGATTTGGCGTTCCTATGTCGTGTCGAATAAAAATGTGATCCCCCTTTATGTGTGTTAGTGCTTCTTCGCATATCTTCTCTGCTTCTGAAAGATCATCTGAAATTCCAACAACAGCAAGGGACCTGGATGTTGTTGTTTTAACAGAACTATTTTCCTTGTTTACAGATGAATAGAACAACTTTGATCCTGTGTTTTTAATTGCGTTTTCATCTACAATTATCCTTTCGTCGACCATGCTTTTTACACCGTATCCTTCAGGAACTACGTATTTACAGACTGTTGATTTCTTCTTCATGCTAATTTTTTTACTGTTGAGATTCCCTTTGATCATTGCATTACAAAGTTCAACAAAATCGCTTTCTAAAAGAGATAAGACGTTCATTGCTTCAGGATCTCCAAACCGGGCATTGATTTCTATTATCTTTGGTCCATTAGCAGTGAGCATGAATTGTCCATATACTGGACCAATATATGGACAGCCTTCTGTGTTAAGCGCCTCAATAATTTTTTGTAAGATTACAGCTCCCTCTTCATAGTCGCTTTTTGATAGAAATGGAAGCAATCCATTCTCACAGGAATACGATCCCATGCCTCCGGTATTCGGGCCTTTATCTCCTGGTAATAATCTCTTGTGATCTTGTACTGCATGTAATGGAAGAATTGTTTTTCCATCTGAAAATGCCTGAAGGGTGAATTCTTCTCCAATTGCTTTCTCTTCTATGAGAACTTTTGCTTGTCCGCCGATTTCCTGATCTATTATTTCTTGTACATACTGCATTGCTTCGTCAATATTGTTAAAATGATCTCCAGAAACCTTTACTCCTTTTCCTCCAGTGAGTCCTATCGGTTTAATTGCAACGTCTCCATCTAAACTCTTGATGAATTTTTTCGCCTTTTTGGCATTTGTAAATGTTTCATATTTCAATTGCCCATGGACATTATATTTTTTCAAGAGATTTCTCATCCACTCTTTATCTGTTTCAATCCTTGCAGCTTCTTTTGTTGGTGAACATGTCTTTATTCCATTTTTATTGAGTTCATTTGCAATGCCCTCTTGAAGTGGTGCCTCTGGACCCACTATTGCAATGTCGATTTGTTTTTCTTTTGCATATTTTACCACATTTGCAACATTTGTTTCTTTTTCTTTTATAAAATCTTTTGCAAGTGCCTCGATTCCTGGATTTAAGTTGCTCATAACAGAATAAAGCTCGGCATCTTTTGATCTATGAATGGCATCGCATATAGCATGTTCTCTGGCGCCTCCGCCAATTACTAACACTTTCATAATTAAATTGTCCCCCGACTTTTTTCGAATCTAATTTAAATATTTAATTGTAATCTATTTTTTCAAGATATCACTTACTGAAAGAAGTGGAATGAAAGAGACATCTAATTCTTGTAGTTTTCTTTCTGTACCTGCTTCTCTATCAACAACTACAACTACCTCATCAACAAGAGCGCCACTATCTCTTAAAATTCTTATGGACTTTAAAACAGATCCTCCGCTGGTCGTGACATCTTCTATTATGAGAACCTTTTTGCCCTTGACCTCTGCTCCTTCTATTTGTTTACTTGTTCCATGCTCTCTTTTTTCTTTTCGTATGATGGCATAAGGAATTTTTACCTCAAGAGACAATGCTACAATAAGTGGAACTGCGCCAAGTTCCATTCCAGCCAGAAGGTCATAACCTTTTGCATATTCTGCCATAGCTTCTGCTATTTTTTTGAGTATTCTTGGATTTGTACTTGCTTTCTTAATATCTATATAATAATCACTTATGGCACCAGAAGTTAGTACAAACCGTCCAAATTGGATTGCCTTGCATTCTTTCAGAAGTTCAATAAGTTCCTCTTTGTCCATTGGTTTATTGCAAATGCAAAGTTGTATTTTATAAGTTGTGCTTATAAACAATTACTGCATTTATTTTTTGTTTAAATGGAAGAAGAGCAAAATTCAGGATGCAAATGTAGGTATTGCGGCAAAAAGATGTCTAAAATTGAATATGAATTAAATAATGGATA
>CAYLKT010000043.1:6065-7775 GCA_964384305.1 uncultured Thermoplasmatales archaeon
TTGTGATTATTCTTGAGGTGGCTTTAAGAGTTAAGCTGCCTTTTAATACAAGTTTACCATCTTCGAATATCAACATATCAACTCTGTATGTATCTCCTGATAGGGCAATTGGTACCTCAAGTTCCGCCGTAGAATCTGCAGCAATTTTTCCTATTTCAACTGTATTTTTACAATCTGCTACATTATTACTCTCTTTAACAACATAAGCAATAATTTTTATTTCTCCAGATTCTTGATCCCATATGTTTGTAAGATATGGAGTACATGTTACATTTACTGTTTTGTTTGTCTCTCCAGTCTTTAAAAGATATATTTCTTCTACAAACAAATGATTTTCTGGGCGTTGAGGCTCTGCCTTGCTTGGTTCGAAAAATCCTATCACAGACATTGCAAATATTGATATTACTACTATAGATAGAATTCCTGCAAAGATACTTGCCTTTTTTGTTTTTTGGTTAATTTTCATATGTTCACCGTCGTTAATGTTTAGCATGGTTACTATATAAAACGTCAGAAAACGTTCGGGAATTTCCGAACAAAAACAGATAGTATTTAAATAATCCATTAATAATATGAATAGTAGATATGACAAAAGTAACTCTTGATATGAATGCATTCAAGGCACTTGCGTCTGATACCCGGCTTGATATCCTTAAAGCGTTAGATAACAAAAAAATGAATCTTAAGGATCTAAGTGAGGCCACTAAGTTAAACAAAGCAACTTTGCACGAGCATCTATCTAAACTTAACGAAGCCGGACTTGTTAAAAGAAAAGAAAGAAATGGACACAAATGGGTTTATTATAAACTCACCTGGAAAGGAGAAAGTCTTCTTCATCCTGAAAATACCAGAATTGTATTACTTTTCACAATGACTTTTATTGCTCTATGGGGCGGAATTATTCAATTGATGCAATACGTAAAAGGAACGGCCATAAATATTGGTTATGACGCATATACGTATGGAGAAGAAGTGATACTTACCACTCAAAAAAGTAAGAGTATATTGTCAGATTATCTAACAAGAACTGGGGGCAATATTTCCATTGCACCAGGTTTTGATGATGAAGCAGATCAGGCCGTAAGTGATGCTATTTATCACATTGGTACTGCTACAGATGGAACAGCAAATTCGTACCCCTCACTTCCTTTCTCTGGAAATTTCTCGTGGCTTGGTACGGCAAAAGGCAGTGATGGTGCTTTACCTACTTCCATCCCTGACAACACTCAGTTTGTAGTAGATAAATCTGAAGGTGTGATTCATGCCATATATCAGGATCCAACATTACTTTGCATTGCTCTTGGTTGCTTTTTGATATTTACGGTACTTTTGTGTATTGCTCTATGGAGACTATGGGCAAATAAAACACCAAAGTTATAAACTGCTCAAATTTTCAATTTCTAATTTCGGCTTTTATTGTAAATTTTTAATACCTAGATGTTTTATTCAGTGTATAAAAATCATCATGTCCAAATTCTTGGTTTACAGATAGGACGTATAGATAATGGAGATAGAATAAAACCTAATATGGTCCCCCTAAATAAATAGAACAGAGAGTGCAATTATTAGTTCCAAGTCTTTTGAATGTCTTTTAACTCCTCATCATCAATAAAATCAAATAATGTTTTTTGCATGTGCATCACCAAATGAACGTATGTCAAATTGAAGTTAGGCAGAATAGATGAAGAGACTACTACCAATATTGGGATT
>CAYLKT010000044.1:0-2187 GCA_964384305.1 uncultured Thermoplasmatales archaeon
ATGGTCCTGCCCGAATCGGTGAATTAAAAATTGATAACCATAAAGTTACAACACCAAATATCTTGTTTTTAGATTCAAATCGTTTTGAATTACCCAACTCTGCAACAATAGTTTTAAGGAAAAATAAAATCAACTCAACAAGACCCGGGATAACAATTCCAGATTATTTTGTTTATCCAAAGGACCTTTCAGAAAAGTTACATTTATCTGCACTAAATCTAAACAAAAAAGTTTCTGATGCTTATGTTATTGCAGGCCTCATTGACATCATTGATGATGCTGTTAAAGATAACCCTTCAACATTCTTTATTGTAGAAAATGCATACCAACTGTTTCATCAACCAAAGAGATTTACTGAATATGTTGTGAAACTTCGAGAGGAAATCGGTTATCAAAAAATGATGTATTTACCAGCTACAGGTAACCCTGCAAGTTTTGCTTTACTAGCTTACATGGGTATTGATTTTTTTGACAATATTCCTGCAATACTTGCTGCCAGAAATGGCAAACTTCTTTTTCCAACAGGCAACATATCAAAAGAAGATTTGATAGAACTGCCGTGTTGCTGTCAAACGTGTAAAAAATTTGAAAATAATCCATCTGATATGAGCTTTCAAGATATTTTAACTCACAATTATCAAATAATTTTTAACGAAATGAAAAACATAAGAAATGCAATTTATAATAAAAATCTTAGAAGCCTAGTTGAAACGAGAGTTAAATCAGATCCTGAACTTACGTCGATTTTAAGAAATCTTGATAATTTGAGTTATAAGTTCTTGGAAAAAAGAACTCCAATCACGAGTAAAAACAAATTAATTGCAACGTCGAAAGAATCACTGTTTAGACCCGAAATAAAAAGATTTCAAGAACGGGCAATAGATCGGTACAAAAAACCAAGTTCTGCAGAAATTCTGCTCTTGCTTCCTTGTTCTGCAAAAAAACCATATTCATTTTCAAAATCTCATAGGCTATATAGGGACAGATTGCTTGCATCATCAAATCCATTTGCGGTCCATGAGGTAATTATTACGTCCCCGATGGGCATTGTTCCAAGAGAACTCGAACTGATTTATCCAGCATCATCTTATGACATACCTGTGACCGGCATTTGGGACGAATATGAAAAAAAGATGATACGAACGTTACTCGAAAAATACTTGGATAAAAATCATTACGGAAAAATAATTGTTCATCTTCCAAAGGACATATTGGATTTTACAAGTGACTTACTAAAAAACCCAGTTATTACATGTGAAAATAGCCCGACCTCAAAAAAATCACTTGATAATCTTTCAAAGTCGTTAAATAATTTAGAATCCTTGGTTGGGAAAGTTTCTCAAAATAAAAGAAAACTGGAGGACATAAAAAATATTGCGGCTTATCAATTTGGAAAAGATGCTTCTGAAGAACTATTAAAGAATTGTACAATTAAAGGACGATATCCTTATCTTAAAATATTTTGTGATAATAAACAGATAGGAATGATTACAAAAGAAAGGGGACTTATTTCTTTAACAATTGATGGGGCAAAAAGACTTGGAAAACTAAACAGATACTGTGTGGAAATTTCCGAAGATTTTGAACTTGTTGGTTCTATATTTGCCCCTGGCGTACTTACTGCTGATGAAATTATTCGGATAGGTGACGAAGCAGTAGTAAAAAGAGCGGGAAAGGTTTGTGCAGTAGGTGTTGCACAAATGAATGGTGAAGAGATGGCAAGTTCAACTTTTGGCGAAGCAGTAAAAGTAAGGCATAGACTCTAGATTTTTTTGAGCGGTTTATCTTCTCCACAAAATGGGCATGAATAAATTTGTGTTGAGTTGCATATGTCCGTTCCTTCTGCCCAAATGGTTATTGCTTCCTTGCAAACAGTGCATTTGAAATTTGTTTTAGTCGATTTCTTTTCAGGGATTTCTTCTTCGAGTACTTTCGGAGCTGTAGGCATATAAGCAATCTTTCCACAATCTGGGCATGTCATCTTAAATGGATTTTTGCCATTCCTTATAGATTTTTTAAGTGCAAAAAACCCTCCACAATTTGGGCACTTGAAATGATAAAGCCCCCCTTGTAGTCTTTTTACGACTTCTTCAACAGAATTATCATCAAGAGAATGTTCTTTGGATTTTAATACAGTCGTTGCAATGGCCAATGCAATAACTAGTACATATGCAGCAATAATTGCAT
>CAYLKT010000044.1:2287-7747 GCA_964384305.1 uncultured Thermoplasmatales archaeon
CATACTTTTCTTCCCACCAGTCAGGCATTCCATCATTGTCAGTATCATTTACATCTTCAGTTATCCAGAAAAATTTGCTGTCTGTCGTATAGCAATTTCCTGCTATATCCGTTGCTCTGACATAAAAACTGTATTCGCCTGTAATGTTATATACATCTTCATATACATATTTTCCTTCAGAAGAGTACGTCATATATTTTGTAACCTTTGTTTTGCTTGGGCTTGTTATTATTACTTTCAAGGTTTCTATTCCTATATTATCTGTCGCAACACAGCTTATTTCAACATAGTTATCTATTGTTTGAACGTATGGAGTAGCGTCAAAATATGAAAGTTCTGGATCTGTTGAATCTTCGTAAATCTCGAAAGTTCCTGATTTTTCAGCCTTATTTAAATGAACTGAGATGTCAGTTGCCTCTATTGTAAAGTCATATATTCCTATTTCAAGAGTATCCTCAAAATCAAACTTAAAACAATCTCCATCAGTTCTAGTCATATTTGCAGTATATACTTCATTGGATGGCGATATAATTTGAATACGCACATATTCAAGTCCTGAGTCATCTGTTACATCTGCCGCTATCGTAATAACTTCCCCCTGCTCTTGATTGCTTGGCAAAACAGTCATACTTGAGATATCTGGTTTGTTTCTCTCAACAGATCTTATCTTTAAAGTCCCATTGCAGAGCATCCTGTTATTATCGATATTTGTATCTCTTTTTGTATCTGTCACTATAATTTTGGCACCGACTAGCCATTCTCCGGGTTTTGCAGAATTCCAATGCGTGCTTACTGTTTGATTTGAATTATTTTCGATTGTTACAAGATCGCTGTCAACATAGTTCTCATATTTCATGACATTTTGGCTTTTTGGTTCGATGTAAAGTCTTATTTCATAATTAGTTGCATTAACGTCTCCAAGATTTGAAACAACGACATCGATTTTTACGTCATCTTTTTCCAGATGTTCAGAGCTTGGTAAAATTATCTCTTCAACTGCTAAATCTGGCCACTTATTTACATTTATTTCCTCGGAGAGCTTGTTGTTTGACTCGTTTAACTCTTCTATTGACCCAAATGGATCTACAAATACAGTCACATTGTATTTTCCAGTCTTGTTTGCATTCCATGAAAATTCTACAGAAGTTACTTTGTTATTTTCAAATCTGCCGTTTGTTGTAGAATTAAATATTGGCACACCTCCATCAATATCAAATATCAAAATTGATACCACGGCATCATTTATTGTGGAGTTGTAGCTTATAATATTTGCAGTAACTGCTACCGTGTCATTTAGATAGATTTTTGGAGAAGTTGGGGACCAGTTGGTTGAAAATAGGACATCTATAAGTTTTAAATCAGGTTTTCTAACATAAAACCTATGTTCTGTTCCACATGGATATCCTGCATCATCTATTGCAGTGACTTTTATTGTCCAGTTGCCTGCATCAGTCAAGTTGTTGTAAGTAACATTCCAAGTAACGTTTTCTTCAATGTCCTTTAAGTACAAAGTATCTCTAAGGATGCTTTCAAAATAAACTTCTGCGGTTATATTTTCTACCCTTGCTGCAGTTTCAATAGTAATATTCATTTCATTATCTATTGGAAGATATGAATTATTTGTGGGATTGAAATTTTCAATCCACCAACCGCCGACAAAATCTGAATTTTTCAAAGTTGCATTTCCAGATTCTGTTATATTTTTATTTTCAACAGACTCGTTTCTTTGACCTCTGTTATCTTTCACATCAAAATAGACACAATAGTATCTCTCATCTTGATTCCCAGAGATATTCCATATTAGTTTCCCTTTGGCATTATCGATGGCATTAAAACTAGAATTTTCAAAAAATGAGAAGTTTTCTACAGCGCCACATATTTTTCCATTTTTGTTATATTCCACAACTTGAATTGTATTATTTTCAAATTCTCTGCCAGCGACACTTAGATTATCGTTTAGCATTTTGGTGAAATTGAGATCAAGGGAAATGTTTCCAGTTCCTTCAATCGTCACCATTTTCCTATAATGCCAATTTTTGTTCCACCAGGGCAATAGAGATGCTTCAACATCTATTTCTATTTCTTCATAGTCATGGACCTCATCATCGTGTCTTATTTCTACGCCAACGATTTTTCTTCCAAAAGTCGAAGGTGTCCAATTAAATGAGAATGTATATGTTCCGTTTCGGTTAAGGCCTCCAGCCATTACAATTTCTTTGCTTTGGTCTTGCTCAGTTGTATTTAATTTTGCAAAGATTTCCCCTCCAGTGCCCCTTCCATCATTCTTTATTTCTGCAAATATCTTAATAGTCTCATCTACTTTGGATGTCCCAGAGTAGTAAAGATTCGTAAGTTTTAAATCAGTATATTTTTCAACAATTTCGACGTATTTATCCCACACATTGTTGTTTTCATCTTCTTCTAAAATTATTCCATCATAATCAACCATAATGCTCAAAAGATGCGCCCCAATAAACGAAAAATTTGGAGTCCAACTTAGATTTATGATACAAGCCGAATCTTTTTCCAGCACCTCTGACGTTTCGTTGAATGAAACAGCTACCCCATCTATTTCTAGTGCGATGCTTATATTTTGTCCAGAGGTGTTTCCCGCTCCAATGTTTTTAATTTTCACAGGGATTACAAGTTCACTTGATTCTTCAATCTCATTAAGAAACCCCATTACATCTTGGTCAATTTCCAATATAAGATCGGGTCTTTCTTCTTCAGCGGTCGTTGAAACATTAATCGTGCTAAAAAACAAAAAGAGTGTTATGGCAAAAATTAAAATATTTTTAATTCTACTTTTGATTAGTTTCGATCTAATATCACTCCCTCCAGATATTATCCCCCCAATTCCTAAATCCTAATTTATATCTATTATTATGTATTTCTATCTTTCTATTTTTTACTTTTAAATTAATGTTTATGATAAAATACTTCAAATGCAAAATATTTTTGATATTTTGTCTGTTGAGACTTTGTTGCTCCCCTGATAAGCCTCGGCAACTATTGTATAAATCCCAGTATGCATATTTCCAAAGTTGCAATCAAAAAAGTCATTGTCGGAGTATGAATAATTGCTAATAACTTCATTTCCAAATCTTTTTGCAATGAATTTGACCTTGTCTGCACCTAGTACCAGCGCCCTCACATCTAAATCTTTGCCAATGTATAAAACAAAACTTCCAAAGAGCAAAACGCGCCGCCCATCACTACCTGTGAACGGCGAATATAAGTGACCAGGTTTTGGTTTAATTATCTCAATTATTGGTTCTGCAACTTCTATAAATCCAACATATCCCTTATGTGATTTTCCAAGAGCATCTGTCACTTTCAATGATGGATTGTAGCTTTTCCCAATATCATTTGCGATATATGAAAATGCAGGATTCTGTTCATTACTATTGATAGTCGGGTCCATGGGTCCTCTAAACCGCCATTCATAAGTAAATGGTGATGCACCTCCTGCAACATTTCCGAGAAAACGCAGTTCCTGACCTGTAGCAACTATGTTGGGAGTGTCCTGAATAGTAGCACTTGCCTGAGGTGGATCATAGTTGTCGGTTATTTTAAATCGGAGTTTTGCATCGTTGTCATCTCCAGGATTTCCGTCAAATTCTCCGTTTATAATGTAGTACCCATTGTTATCTGGTCCTTCCCATTCTTCAGAAGGATTATCGTGCCATAGTTTGTTGTCTGATAAATCATATATCGCTGTAAAAATGACCTCGGCATTATCGCCACTTACATCGGCAGCATCATCGAAATCTAAGAGATCATGATCATTTACCTTTACTTCTATTCCAACTCTATACCAGTTATAAACACCAAACTCATGGTCTACCTGAACGTCCCAATGGTTCTCATGGTTCCATTGCCAGGGCCATTCTCCATAGGTATTGTAATTCCTTTGGATTTGTTTTTCAGACGGATCATCAAGATTTTTAATAGAAACTTCATAGTACCATTCTGGGAGCCTTCCATTTATTTCCCAAACAAACCAGCCATCAATTAAAGTATCAATCTCATCAATTTTCTCAATATAATCCATATTTATGATAACCCTTGGTTCTGCTGGTGGGGGAGTACCATTACCAATGAGTGTTGCATCTACTCGCCCATAGCCATATTCTCTATCTTTCCCAGAAAGACCAAGATCATCTGCAGAATCTTGTAAAAGTTCTCTTATTTGTTGATTGGAATAACTTGAATATCTCGATATTGCAAGGGCGGCAACACCTGCAACATGTGGTGCTGCCATGGATGTTCCGTCAAAATACTTATACGAGTTGTCTGGAGTGGTTGAAAGTATGCTTTCACCTGGAGCAACAAGCTCCAGATTTGCACCGCTATTGCTCCAAGAGCACCGTTCATTGTTATTATCTATCGCACCAACAGCAATTACTTTATCATATCTTGCAGGATAACCGACAATTGCTTTTCCTTCATTCCCTGCAGCTGCAACAAGGACGCACCCCTTATTCCAAGCATAATTGCATGCACTCTTAATCATATAGGAGTCAGGACCTCCAAAGCTCATACTAATTACATCTGCGCCATTATCAGCGGCATATTCTATTGCATCTCTTATATCATCATATTCAAAAAGGCCCACTTCGTACCAGATCCCATTTAGATATACCTCTGCTTTGAACCCAGCACGGACAGGCATTATTTTACAATTCCACGAAACTCCTGCAATACCAACCCCATTGTCTGTTACGGCTCCTGCAATTCCTGCACAGTGTGTGCCGTGACCTACAACATCCATGGGGTCATCATCTGATGTTTTATAGTCATCGTAGTATGGGGAAGATGAAGAATCTCTAAATCTGTATTGAGTGTTGTCATAGTCATTAAAGTTTATATCAACAAAATCATAACCATCAACGACATCATCTGCTAAGTCTTCATGGGTATAATCAACACCTGTATCAATTATTGCAATTACTACATTTGAACTACCTGTCGATTCATCCCAGCCGTCTGGACATTTGATATTCTGTGGGCCATATTGTTGATTCCACTTCGGATCATTTGGAATAACCGAGGCATATGCCAAATAATTTGGCTCGGCATATTTTACATTTGGGTCATGCTTTATATTTTCAATAAAAGAAATTTCTGTACCAGGTTTTACGTTGACAACAGCTAGATTTAACTTAGTATCAGTTTCTTCAATAACTCCATTTTTTGATTCAACCAGCGAGGATATGGTTCCTTTGCTTTCTAAAACATCTATTGAGTTTTTGAATCCAACTATTACTTCACCAGGTACAAACTCCCCATAAATACTAGATTTATCTGTTTTGTCATTCGAAAAATCAGCACTGACTGATCCGAAATAACTTAAGACAATTAGAACAACTGTAATTGACACCAATACTTCTTTTTTCATTTTGTCTCCCCCTAATGAAGATAAATAAAATGGATGTGTATATAAATATTCCTATAAAT
>CAYLKT010000045.1:0-7584 GCA_964384305.1 uncultured Thermoplasmatales archaeon
ATTGACAGAAAAAAAAGGGTTTTACTTATTCTTGAGAAATAGATTTTCATTTTTAGTTTTAAGATGTTCATATTAGATAGAATTACTACACATCTTGTGTCACTTTATACTTTAACAAAACTTCGTATATGTCTGTTTTTCTGATTCTTTAATGTCAAAGAAAAAATTTAACAACGCATTTAAAAACTGCTTTAAATACGTTATAAAAGAAAAATATTTTAGTCTTTTTCAGGAGGTTATCATCAAAAATTAAACACTTTACTCGGTTTACTCAATGTCAATGATTTTTAATACTTGTAACCTGTTATTCTATTCTGCCCATTCGGGTTTTGGGAATTCTCTCATGTGACTATAGCGGATATAAGAATCAAAGATTTCTTTGTTGGGTCCAACAATACGGGGATCATTTGACCTTTTCAACTCTTTCATGAGTTGTTCTTTCATTTGCCGCTGAATTTTTTCATACTCAGGATTACCAGCAAGATTATTCAGGCAATAAGAATCATTTATTACATCGTACAGCTCGAATTCAGGCCTTTTAGTAAAGGCTAAATCGAAATATAGCCGGATATCTTCATCATCGTAATGTTCAATCAGGAATGATTTTGTCGGACTGGCATCAACATCAGTAAAAGCCCATCCGGTTTGATATTTGCCTTCCGCATCTATGCCATACATTGGGTAAAGCTCTCCGGTTTGCGGGTTTTTCAGACGCTGTGGTGCTCCGGCTGGCCATCGCACAGGATACATATTCCATACTAACAAATAATCTTTACTTCGGATGACTCTTTGCGGATAACCAACATTTTTATAACGAGATGAAGAATGTCGTTCACGACCTGCAAAAATGTATTTCTTTTCCGTATCAACAATATTTTCTTTATCTGATGTTAGAATATTTACAATACTTTGTCCGGTGATGGGCATCATGCCTTCCTGCTTAGTTTCAGTTAATTCCAGAATTGTGGGAGCAAGGTTAACAAAGCTAATCGTGTCTTCAACAATTCGCTCAGCAGGGAACTCTTTTGCATAACTAATAGCCAATGGCACATGAAGACCTTCTTCATAACAATTTGCTTTTGCCCTTGGGAATGGCATGCCTTGATCCGAAGTCACAATAAGAATAGTGTTGTCCAGTTCACCAATGGAATCCAGGTAATTAATCATCCGTTGCAAATGCAAATCGAACCACTCAATTTCCACAGCATAATCGAGGATATCACCACGAATTTCATTGTTGTCGGGGAAAAAATCCGGAACGGTTACATCTTCAAGTTTTTTACCCATGCGTTTCCATGAGCCTTTTTCGTAGCTGCGGTGAGGCTCTGATGCACCGTACCAAAAGTAAAATGGTTTTCCTTCTTCGCGTTTTTCCATGAATTTTTTGAAGTTCTCAAAATAATTCACACTTCCTATTCCTTCAGCAAATCTTTCATCGCCGGCAGTTCCTCTATCGGGGTAGCGTATATCATTGAATCTCTTACCAGCTGCATTTTCAACCCGGAAGGAATCATTGGCAACTCTCTCACTATAATACTGAAACGGGTCAACCCCTTTTCCGGTATATCCCGTGTAATAGCCATTACCATCCAGTAGATCTACATACGGCACATACTTTTTCAGCCAACCGGATGCATGTTGTCCGGATTGCTCATTCTGCCAGTGATGTCGCCCGGTTACAATTGAACTCCTTGATGGTGCACATCCGGATGAACCTGCATAACAATTAGTAAAATAAACACCTTCCCGGGCCACCCTGTCAAATGCGGGAGTATTTATAAACTTACATCCTGAAAAACTTGTATGCGCAAAAGACTGGTCATCGCTAATTGCAAACAGGATATTGGGTTTTTGTTCTTCTTCAGGCGTGATTGCACATCCTGAGATAACAACCATTGCAACCCATATTGCGGTTTGGATTATCAATCTGTTTATATTTCAATATTATTAAATATTCATTCCTCAATAAACATTAGCTGACTTTTATATAAAGTAATCTTATTAATCAATTCATTGTCGATATTGTAAATCGAGTACGACATTTTTGGGTCTTCCAGTGAGGTATTGAATTCAAGCATCCCGAAAGAGCAGGTTTTATTGTACGCAAAAATACTCCCTGGCATTAACTTATGTGAATGCACGTTGGTAAGCCGTGAACTCATAAAATCATACAAAGTATATCCACCGGGGCGTTCTATCTTCCATGCATCAGACCTGTGTCTGTCGGCTGATAACAAAATCACTCCTTCTATTTTGTTCTCTTCGATGAAGGAAAATATTTCTTCGCGCTCTTCCGGGAATCCATCCCATGTATCATCACTACCCGGTTTGGTTCCTTTAGCCCAGGGAACCGACGATGCCACCACCTTAAAAGTAGCTTCGGATGCTTTAAGCTTATCTTTCAACCATTGTTTTTGATACTCTCCCAACATGGATGGTTTCTCGGTTGTTTTAGGATTTTCCCTATAATACCGGCAGTCCATAAAGAAAAAATCAATATCGCCAATTGAAAAATCAAACCAACAGCCCGGATGGTTTTCACCTCCACCATAATAGGGATTATTCCACTGGTTTTTGAATAATTTCCAAACCGGAATTTTCCATTCAGGATGGTCAATCTCAGGCCCGCCTTCACCGTCGTTGATAGTAAAATCGTGGTCATCCCAAATAGCGTAGACGGGCACTTCACTGGTGAAATGTCTGAATTCAGGACGGCTTTGTCTGCGGTAATAGCAATATTGTTGTACTTCCGGCTTAGTCGGATGGTCGATATATACATTATCACCAAGCAGAAGAAAAGCGTCGAGTTGATGAGTAACAAGAGTATCCCACATTCGCTCGTGCCAAGGTGTATAGCCTGCCCCGCCTCCGAAACCCAATTTTAATGTAAGCGGTTTATTTTCAGTCTGAAACGTTTTAAAATGTCCATTATAAAAAAACAAACTCCCGTCTATAAAAACATTATAATTATATTCGGTGTTAGGTTGCAATCCGGTAGCTAAAACAACTGCTGTATAATCAGTTTCAGGAGTTGATGTAGCCGTAAAGGTCATCTTAATGTGTTTTTCCAAATCTGTAACTTCTACTTTTACATCTGCAACTCTGCTTGTACGTACCCAGATACAAGCTTGCTTATCTGTGAAATTCCCAAGCATAGGCCCGTGGATCAACAATTGATAACGACCTATAATGAAATCTGAAAAATCATTGCTGACAACGAGTGTTTTCAGCAGGCTTCTCGGACCGGCAAGAAAGCGCTCTACTTGCAACCCTTGTTCTATTGCCTTTTCAGCATATCGCATTGCAGTATCTAAATCATTTTTTACAGAATATGCTACAGCAAGACCATATATTGATTCCAGGTCACCCGGATGTTCTTTTAAGTATTGTTCAAAATGTGCAATAGCTTTCTCAGTTTTACCATCAACAATATCAGCAATAGCATCCCTGTTTTGTTTTTTGTATTGCTCAAGCTTTACCCTTTCTATCCTTTGTGCTGTAGACAAACATGGAAAAAGTAAAATAAGCGTAATTGTCAAAACATTCCGTAAATACATCTTAATATTCATAAAAACTTATCTAACTTTATTATCAGTACCCAATAATTGATTTAATGCTCGATTTGCTACCCTTACAACATACTTATTTTCATCATTCATTACTGCTTTTAAATCATTGATTGCAGGCTTTGCCACATCATCTATCTCATCCAGGACCTGTGTTGCACTCAGACGAACCCATTCATCACTGCTTTTTAATTCTTTTGTGAGAATTTGTATGCCCTGGCTATACTTACCTATTTTACATAAAGTTCTTGCCCCAGCAATTCTCACAATCGGTGTTTCATCGTTTCCTAACGCTTCAATTTTACTATTAAACTTGTTGTTTTCTCCATAATAGAAATTTCCTAAGCCGATAGCCCCCCAGTAACGCACAGATGCATCATCATGATCCAAAGCATTAACTAGTACTTCAATATCCCTGCTAAAAGCCACACGCTGAATTTCATCAACAGGAATTTCCTGTTCACGCATGATATTATATATTGGCTTGCCATACTCTTCCTCTAAAGACCGGATAATAGTCTCAGGTATTAACCCAGCATCGTAAATTCTCACACTCCACTCCTCATGCACCTTACTTAATTCTTTCAACTTATCCTTGTATTTTGGATCATCTGCCAGATTATTAAGTTCATATGGATCATTGTCCGTATCGTAAAGTACTTCAAAGGGTTTATTGTCAGCCATTAAAATCATTCCGGCTTCTGGTAATGTTCCATTTTTATAGCTGCTTCGAATAGCCTTCATTATTTCGCCCTTTTCAGGAGTGTTCATATATTGGATATATGGTTTATATGATTCATAATACCTAATATATTTAAACCTCTTATCTCTAACAACACGTTGCATATCGTATCGTTCATCCATTCTATCTCTACCGGCGTAAATATATTTTCTCTCATTGGTAAGATTTTCGCCTAAAAATGCCCTTCCCTGCATATTTTCAGGAATTTTAACTCCTGCGAGATTGAGCACTGTAGGAGCAAGATCAATAAAACTGACCAATTCATCTGTAATAGTTCCCATTTTATGAGGTATCAGGTGTTCATATTTTTTTGGAGCATAAACCATCAAAGGAACTTTTAATCCGCTGTCATATAACCAGCGTTTTGCCCGAGGTAAGCCAGCTCCATGATCAGAATAGAATATAACGATAGTATTGTCCGAAAGACCATCTTCTTCCAATTGTTGGAGGATTTCAGCAACATGCTTATCCATAGCAGTAATATTACTATAGTATCGCGCTAATAATTCTCTCACTTTTTCTGTGTCGGGGAAATAAGGTGGGACAGAAATGCTTCCCGGTTTTGTGAATTCATCAGGTTTCAGGCTCTCTGTTGCTTTAATATGTCGGTCTAAATTATTGGTTCTACTTTCATGTGTTTCAAGTAAATTAAATATGGCAAAAAAGGGTTGGTTTGGATTGTTTCTATTTCGCCAATGTGCGGTTTTGCTTGATTCATCCCAGATTTCCTGAGAGTTATATTCGAGATTATAATCTTCTTTAGAATTATTTGTGCAATAATATCCGGCTTCTCGAAGATACTGAGGATAATATTTGAATTCTTCAGGAAATTTACCCCTACATCGCATATGATGGGAACCAATCGAGGAAGAATACATTCCTGTGATTATTGATGAGCGAGCGGGAGCACACACGGGAGCTGTTGCAAACATATTATTAAATTGTACCCCTTGGGAAGCAAACGCATCAAGATTTGGCGTACGAACATATTTATCTCCATAACACCCGAGATTTTGACTGATATCTTCAGTAGTGATCCAAAGAATGTTGGGTTTTTCCAGATTTGATAATTTTGGATTGTTGCAGCTAGTAATAAAAAAAAGCAGGAAAAGTTGCAGAAAAAATAATTTCATCATGTTGAAGCTGTTTTTAAAATATTAGCATTTAGTTATGATCATTCTGAAAGTCCTGTTTTTTTGGTCCAATCATCATATAATTTTTCGAGTTCCTTTCTGACTTCCCATAGTGAATCTGACAGGTTATACATTTCTGTGGGATCTTGCTTCAAATTGTACAGTTCCCAGGCATCATCTGACCATGAAACCAGTTTCCAATCCCCATTGCGTACTGCCCTGCCTTTAGACCATTGCCAGAACAGCGGTCGATTCTGCAAGTACTTTTCTCCCCTTAGTAAAGGAAGGAAACTAATTCCCTGCAATGATGTAATATTCTGACCGTTATATTGTTCCGGATATTTCACGCCTGTGATATCAAGAAAAGTAGCCATTAAGTCAATAAAATGAACAGGAACATTTGTTATGCTATTTTTGTTTTTTATCACTGCCGGCCACCAGGCAATTAAAGGGGTCCTGATTCCTCCCTCATAACTGTAATTTTTGAAATATCTCAGCGGAGTGTTGCTCACATTAGCCCAATCTTCACCCAATGAGGACCATCTGTCAATGGTACCAATTGTACCTGCTTTATTTATTTTCACCACCTCTGCTGAAGCACCGTTGTCGGAAGCAAACAATACCAATGTATTATCCTCCTCTCCCATCGAACGTACCTTTTCCAATATTCTACCTATATTTTGATCCATACGATCGATCATAGCCGCATATACTTCCATTTTGCGAATTTCTTCCTCTCTTTCTTCCACGTTCAATTCCTCCCATGTTTGATACACAGGCTCCGATAATTCATAGGATTTATCAAGCAATCCTATGGTTTTTTGTTTTTCAAACCGCTTCTGCCTTATCGCTTTATAACCTTCATCATAGCGACCCTCGTAATTGGCGATATCTTCAGGCCATGCCATCAGTGGATCATGCGGGGCATTGTAAGCCATATAAAGAAAAAATGGACTATCTTCCTCCTTGTATTGTTCAAGCCATTTCAGTGCATAATTGGTAAAATAGTCTGTGGTATAAAAGCCTTTTTCCGGTGTATATGGTTGAAATAATTGATCATCAATACACCAGGCACGATTATTTCTTTTTTGTGCAGGCTTTGGTTCACCAGGACGCTGGTGTCCTGGATTAAAATAGTTACAGGCACCATCCCGCAAGCCATAATAATGATCAAAGCCACGGTTTACAGGGTTCTCAATCCCGTGATGCTTTCCTGCCCATAAGGTACGGTATCCTGCCTGTTTGAACATCTCTCCCAATGTAATAGCATTTTGAATCTTATTGCGGTAGGTCTTACCGTAACCACATTGTTGCGCGTAAACGCCGGTAAGTAAACAAGCCCTCGAAGGAAAACATTTGGAAGTATTGTAAACCTCAGTAAAGCGCAAACCATCTTCGGCAAGTTTATCAAGATTGGGAGTGTTTATCTCACTTCCATAACATCCCAGATCCGACCATCCCATATCATCTGCAAGGATCAGTATTATATTGGGGCGTTGTGCATTTATGCTTACTTTTTTCGTACCCGGATTACATGCGGCAAGTATCAACAAAAATAAGAACGTTACCCCATTCCATAAAAAGACTCGTAAATATTTCCTAACCATCATATTTTAATTAAAATAAAGTAACTGATTCACCGGCAGGTAATTTAAAAATCAATATTTCCCTGAAATTAAAAATTAGTATTTAAAAACTTTTCCTCCGGCTAATACATCTTCACTTTTTTCGTTGAATGTCACACGTTCGCCTGTTCGTAATGCAGCAGTCACCATAATATTGGCTATAGAATGATTGTATCCCGCATCTACCGGGCCATGAGGAGTTTTCCTGCTTCGAACACATTCCATCCAGTTAAGCATATGCAGCGCAGCCATATTATCAGTACCCGTATCAGCACTGGTCACCACTTTAACATCTTTATCAGCCAAAGAGTATTCCTCCAGAAAATTGGATTGCATACCCATAGCTTTAGCATGACGCTCATTCAATCCTCCATTTGGTGTAACTTTGTTAGTTTTAAGGTTGAGTTCACCTCCATTAGAATAATATATTTCCTTAACTCCACCCGCAGAATTGGTAAACCTGTAACCTTTTTCTACTAAATCATCGGTAACCATAGCCAATAAAGCAACCTTACCAT
>CAYLKT010000046.1:0-5739 GCA_964384305.1 uncultured Thermoplasmatales archaeon
CTTTAGATTTTATTGCAAGTTCTCCACTTGCAAAAATAGCGATTTTTGCCTCACGGCCTCTTCCATGAGGTAAAGCAATTTCCTCGTCAACACGGTTTTTTGGGATATTGAGGTCGATATTTTTAAGATTGATTACCATATCAATATTCTGTTTGAATTTTCTTTTAAGAGTCTTAGATGCCTCTAGTATCTTTTCTACCGCATCAATTGCATCAATTGTCTTTTTGTCTGTCATAGATATCAATTTGAGTGTTTTGTATGACATTTTCTCCTATAAATCAAGAAAATGTAGTTCTCGGGAATGACAACCCTATTTATAAAAGTTTGGTATCTTATTGATTACTTTTTCTATATATGCGTTCAAGTACTAATTCAAGTATTTCCTCAGGTCCCCTCATCTTCTTAAGCTCCCTTCTTACTACAACAGGGGTCCCCTCAATATTTGTCTTGTGTACGTTCTTATCAGTAATTAGTACTGCATGCTTTTCAGCAATTTTTGAAATGCTACTTATTATGTGAGCTTTTTTCAATAACCTCTTATCATATCTGTCAATGCATGTAAGAAGTATTTTCTTTTTATCCTTACTTACCGCTTCAAATGGACACCTTTCCATAGGTATTACTTTGTAACCAACTTGCTCAAGAATTGAAAATATCTCTCTTTGAAAACGACCGAAATTGTCGGTTTCCAGAGATCTTTCAGATTTGGATGTTTTCTGTTCCTTAGGGTGTAATACATCTATTGGAACTGTAACATTGCTCCCAAATGCATCTTCAATTCTCAAAGCCACTTCAATTCTTGCATTCATTCCATCTTCATACATTTGTACAGTCCTTCTGGAAACTTTGAGATGCCTTGCAAAAGTCCCAAGAGACATATTTTGTTCTTGACGGAGCTTTGCAATCCGTTCCTGATCAAGATTCACATAAAGTCCACCTGGTGCCGCATAAACTTCAAGTGGCATTCCCTCTAAAAGATGATTTGCAAGTGTACTTGAAGTAATTGCCTGAATGCCAAAACGATCATATACAACATCCTCTTCAAGAAATTTTGTTCCATATCTTGCCCCTATCAGAATAGGACATCCTTCCAAAAGTATTGAGAGAGTTCTTAATTCCTCTGCAACATCCTTAGACATTGCATCAATATTTGTCAAAACTTTAATTATAAGAAGTGAATTATCTCTTCTTGCAACTATATCAAAACCTACTGGACGTACTGAACATAAGTCAGAAACATAAAAACCTGCATTTGTAAGTGTTTCCCTAACATTGTTTAGTAACTCTAGTCGGTTCATCTATGTGTAGAGTTAAGTAAATTTAATATATAATAATATCGGGAGTGAGATAATCTGGATAGGCATTGACGATACAGATTCAAAAAATGGTGGTTGTACAACCTACGTTACCTTAGAAGTAATGAAAAAAATGTCTGACACGGGCTTTGATATTATAGGACATCCAAGACTCATTAGACTGAACCCAAATATCCCTTGGAAAACTAGGGGAAATGGTGCACTTTCAATCAAAATAGGAATTGGCATAGGTGAAAAAATAAAAATTGGTGAATTTCAAGGAACCAATTTGTTTTGTCATTCTGAATCGTCAAAAGAATACCAAGACACTTCAAGAATAAAAGAAATTGTTGAAGGGGCCATCGAAAAATATGCAAAATTCGATGATAAAAAGACGAATCCGGGATTTGTTTTATGCAGAAAAAAACCTTCTTTTAACGAATATGAAAAAAGAGTTCGAAAAGTAATTTCCATTGAAGAAACAAAAAAGACATTAGATTTACTAAACGCGGATTACAGAGGATACAAAAATTCAAGGGGGCTTATCGGTGCAACAGGCGCGATTTCTTGGGAACCAATCCATGACAAAACCTATGAGTTAATCGCGTACAGGGAAAAAGAAAAATGGGGAACAAAAAGATTTGTTGATGACAAATCTGCAAAAGAAATAGACAAACACTGCCCATCCACCTTTGATAATTATGACTATGATAACAAGCATAACAGACTTGTTCCAAATTCGCCATGCCCCATCCTGTATGGCATCAGAGGGGATAATAAAAAGGAACTTTTAAAGGCAAGATCACTTGTAAAATCAGAGAAAATCGCAAGCCGGTTGATTTTTGAAACAAATCAGGGAACAGACGATCATTTGCAAAATAAAAAAATCAAAGAGATACAGCCTTACGAGTCGGTAATAGCAAAGGGCAAAATTTGTAAAGAACCTCATACAATAAAAGGTGGGCACGTAATTTTTACAATAAAAGATTCTACTGGAGAAATTGATTGTGCGGCATACGAACCAACAAAGCAGTTTAGAAAAATTATAAGGGGTCTATCAATAGAAGATACTGTAAAAGTTTATGGTGGAGTCAGAGAAGAACCTCTTACAATCAACGTAGAAAAAATAAGCGTAAAAAGACTCGCGAAAAAAATTGAGAAGGTTGAAAACCCTGTTTGCCCTAAATGTGGAAAACATATGAAATCCAAAGGAGCAAATCAAGGATATAAATGTGTAAAATGTGGAACTAAAAGTGATAGTCCAACAGTCAAAGAAAAAAACAGGAGTATTTCTGTTGGTTTTTATGAGGTGCCTGTCTGTGCAAGAAGGCATCTCAGTAAGCCTCTAAAGAGATTTAAGGAACCATAACGCTTTTTAATGAATTATTGCTTCATGATTTTCACACTGCGGGAGTGGTGTAGCCTGGTATCACTTAAGCTTGCCAAGCTTATAACTCGGGTTCAAATCCCGGCTTCCGCATCATTTTTTAATGGTTAATTGCTATACTTAAAAAATTTGGTGAGAATAATTATGTTAAAACTAGATTTGCATATTCATTCACAATATTCAGAGGATGGTACAGGATCTCCCAAAGAGATTATTGCATCATTAAGAAAGAAAGGGCTAACTGGAATGGCCCTGACAGACCATAATACTGTAAAAGGTGCCCTTAAAGCAGTTAAAATTGCACCAAAAGATTTTATTGTAATACCCGGGGTTGAAATTTCTTCAAAAGATGGGCATATCCTTGCTTTAAACGTCAAGGAAACAATTCCAAGGGGCCTTACTTGCGAAGAAACCATCGAGAAGATAATTGACCTCAGTGGAACTCCAATTATTCCACATCTTTATCGGAACATGTCGGGGATAAAGAAAGCTAATCTTAAAAAAATTCAAAATAAAATTTCAGCAATGGAAGTTTTCAATGCCTGTAGCACCCCACAAACAAATGTGAAGATGATAAAAACTGCAAAGAACTTCAAGCTTGGCGGAACGGGCGGGAGTGATTCACATCATCCAGATTTTGTAGGATATGCATATACAACAATTGACACAACCAGCCTGAATGTCGACTCAATACTTTCAGAAATTGAAAAGAAAAAAACATGGGGAGAGGGAAATACTATGCCCCTTAGCTATAGGCAAGGGCGTATGATAAAAGGAATTAGACAGTTCTTCCAGAGAGGGCTAAGGAGAATTTAGTTTATCAATGCATGTAAAATTAAGGTACACCGGTAAAATTTTTAATATAAAAAACTTTTAAGAACTAAGTAAAGGATATATTTTACATGGATGAGGAGTTCATAACACAATTAAAAGAGGAGATTACACAGATAGATGAAAGACTTAGTGCAATAGAGAAAGAACAAAGACTAATCCGTGAAGATATTTTATCGGGACGACCAAGCGAACGAATGAGAAAAAGATTACTGGAAAACACGCCAAAAAATTCAAGAGAATTAAAAGAAAAATTAGATAAAGAAATTAAGATTGAAATTTAGCGTCAAATTTGCCTTCATCAATCGCTTTTTGGATTTCTTGTGGTTTTTTACCTTCAACTGTTACACCAATTGATACACAAGTACCAATAATTTCTTTAGTTTTATGTTTAAGATCTTTACCCAACAGATTTCCGCCTTTCATTTTAGCAACTTTAATTGCTTGCTCAATTGTCAGGTCTCCAACTTTATGCGTAGCTGCAGAGCCCGATCCCTTTTCTATCCCAAGTTCACTCAATATAAGCGAAGCGGCAGGCGGTATACCAACTTTAATCTCAAAGTTTTTGGTTTTTGGGTCCACAATTATTTTCACGGGAACCTTCATTCCATTGAACTGCTTTGTCTCATCATTTATTGTGTTTATGATTTGCATTATGTTTACGCCAAGAGGGCCAAGCGCTGGGCCAAGTGGCGGACCTGCGGATGCTTTTCCACCCTCTACTAGTGCTTCAACTATTTCTGACATTCGATTTATTCCTCCGTAGTCTTCTTTTCATCCTCTTCTTTTCGTTTTATAACTCTTACCTGTTCTCCACGAACAGTAATTGGTATTGGAACCACAGACTCAAAGAGCTCCACCGTAATTTCTTCCTTAGCATCATCGATATGAGTGACTTTTGCAGTTTCTCCCCTAAATGGGCCTGCAACCATTTCAACAACATCGCCTTCAGTAATTTTTGCAACAGCTGACGCAGGTGCTAAAAAGTTTTGGATCTCATCTATTGGAACATCTCCATTAAGCATGCCTTTTGCATATGAGACTGTTTTAATCATATCTGCAATTCTATCACGATCATAACTCTCAAGGAAAATGTACCCTCTAAGTTCAGGAGTTACAAGAATCGAGGGGATTTTAATTTTTGACTTGTCTGTTCTGCTATTTATAAGATCTGCAGCATTCTGTTCTTTGCCCACCTGAGTCTTTATAGCAAATATCTTTGATTTTTCTTCTATTGTCTCATCAATATCCATATGTTACACCTTTAGGCAAGTCCTAGCATCTCTACTATCCATGGAGCGACATGTTGTACAAGCAGATATACTGAAAAACCCATTCCACCAATGACAATCATGCCAAGACCCGTTATTTTCGAAGTTTTTGAATACTCTTCATTTGTTGGTTTTCTTGCCATTTTAAGTACTCTACCATATTTTCCTTTACCAATTCTCTTCTGTTTTGCTTCTATTTTATGCTGTAAATCCCAAGCTTTCTCCATGAATGTTTTGTTACTTTTTTCTGGGTTCTTTTCTTTAAATAACTTCACTTGTAAACACCTCTAAAAGCAATTCGTCAAATAAATAGCCATATATAAAGAATTTGGCCACTTCAGTAAAAAATAGAGAGAAGTGGATTATTTTAGATAAACTATGCACTATGCTACAAAATCAATTCCATACTCTTTGTTTTCAAAGGACCTATGAGATGGCCCAAGAATCTGTTTTGATTTTACACCAGTGATCACAAGCATTGCACGAATGCTTCTCTTGAGCTCTGCGTCAACCGTTGTACCCCAGATTATACGTGCATTTGGGTCAATTCTTGAATATATCTCTTCAACAACCTTTTCTGCTTCTGAAATTGTCATGTCCTCTCCGCCAGTTACATTTACAAGAGCACCAGTTGCTTCAGAGATATCTACTTCAAGAAGCGGCGAATTAAGCGCCTCAACAACAGCATTTACTGCTTTGTTTTCACCCTCCGCTTCTCCAAGACCTATCATTGCAACACCACCGCGTTTCATAACAGTTTTAAGATCTGCAAAGTCAAGATTTACAAGACCTGGCCTTGTAATCATCTCAGTAATGCCTTTGATAGACCTCATCAAAACCTCATCAGCTACCTTAAAAGCGGCATTGAGTGATAAATTTGGAACGATTTCAATGAGCTTGTCGTTTGGAATAACAATTACGGTATCGCAAATATCTCTTAATCTTTTTAAGCCCG